>JAJEDS010000142.1 GCA_022821365.1 Dehalococcoidia bacterium
GGTTGTGATGGCGGTCAAACCCGGCCAGGGCACCAACCACCGCCTCCCTGGAATCCAGCGTTGCCGCGACTCCGCCGTGACGGCCATTGCTACTGCCCAGCGCCTCCAGCACAGCCTCCAGGGTGTTCCGCTGCCGGGCGATGGCGAAAACGGATGCGCCGGCTTCGGCGATGGCCTGGGCAAGGAAGGGGGCCTCATCACCGCCAGCGGTGTAGAGAATGGCACTTTTGCCTTCAAGACTGTATTGGGGCAGGACCGGCATCGGGCATCTCCGGGAAAGGGTCGGGAACGGTCGCGAGGAGTTGCTAGGGTTCCAAGGCAATTTCAGGGGCATAGCCGGTGGGAGCAAGGCCCGCGGCCAGCCCACCGCCGTCCAGGGTGAATATCTCGCCAGTCATATAGTCGGAAGCCGGCGAAGCCAGGAACACGGCCACCGGGCCAATGTCCCGGGGTACGCCCAACTTGCCGGTGGGCAGGTAGGCGCCGGACCGGGGCAGAGACTCCCGCATCTCCGTGTCCGTGCCCTCGGTGGGAATGAAACCGGGGACTATGCTATTGGCGGAAATGCCGTAGCGGGCCAGGCTGAAGGACAGGACCCGGGTAAGCTGGATGATGCCGCCCTTGGTGCAGCAGTAGGTGTAAATGTCGCGGCCACCCCGCAGCCCAAAGCCGGAAGAGACGTTGATGATCTTGCCCCAGCCCTGGTCGGCCATTGGCCGGGAGGCGGCCCGGGCGCAATAGAAAGCGCCCGTCAAGTTCACGTCCAGCGCCGCCTGCCAATCCTCATCGGTCAGGTCCCAGATTGGAGTAGGCACGCTGTCGGAGACCAGTGCGGCGTTGTTGACAAGAATATCTATGCGGCCGAAGTGGTCTATGGCAGCCTGTACCAGAGCGTTGGCCTGGGAGGAATCGCTGACGTCGGTGGGGACGGCAATGGCATCGGGGCCCGCGGCCTTGACCTCGGCGGCCGCGCTCTCGATGGGAGCAACCCGGCGACCGGCGATGGCCACGTTGGCGCCGGCCCGGGCCAGGTGCCGCACCATCTCCAGGCCCAACCCGGTACCGCCACCGGTTACAATTGCTACCCGTCCGTCCAGGCTGAGTTGTTCCAGCATAATGGGGACTAACCTACCTTAGGGGGGTGTGGCAGTTAGGTTCTCACCCCCATCCTAACCTTCCTCCGTCAAGGGGGAAGGGACTGTTGAGATAGTTACTAAGGGGCCGGCCTTAACGAAGTGGCGTCGCCAGCCGCCAGGGTGCGGACTTGGCCATTATCCTGCCGCAACAGCAGGCTGCCCTGGGCGTCCACCCCGTCGGCAAAGCCCACATACTGTTCACCTTGCCAGGTTACCCGTACCCGCTGCCCCAGGGTATCCAGCAGTTCTTCCCACTCCTCCACCGGGCTGTTGCCGTGGTTAAGCTGGATGTAAAGGGCGTCCAATTGCTGGAGAATCTCCCGCAGCAGTTCATCCCGGGGAATATCTCCGGCGGACACATGGTTCAGGCTGATGGCCCCACCGGCAATTTCGTCAATTTCGTCGGCGTCCAGAGCCACGTTAATGCCAATGCCGATGATGGAATGATGTACCTCTTCGCCGGCGATGGCGCTTTCTACCAGCACACCGGCCACCTTCTTGTCGTTGAGGAGAATGTCGTTGGGCCACTTGATGCGGGGCTTAAGGCCGCTAATGTTGGCGATAGCCCGTACCACGGCAACGCCGCAAAGACTGTTCAGGTAGGGGAGAGTCCGGATGGACGGGTACAGGACCACGGAGAGATAAAGGTTACCGGAACGGGATACCCAGTTACGACCCTGCCGGCCCCGGCTGGCAGTCTGGGTTTCGGCCACTACGACGGTACCCTCTTCGGTGCCCCGCTCGGCGCGAAGCCTGGCCTCGTCCATAGTAGAGCCAACTTCCTGGAAGAATAGGAGCCGCTTGCCGACGATGCGGGTGAACAGGCCGCCGCGCAAAGTCTCTGAAACCACGTTTCCAGGCATAGCTTTCTCCCTGTCTCTCTCCTGTACGCCGGTGGCTGCCTTGAAGGGCAGTTGGCCAATTATCTCCGGAAGTCGCAGTCCATTACTGAAAATCGTCATCACCGCCTCCTCTCTCCCCACTCGTGGCGATTCAGTTTTAGTTCAACTCCACTGAAACAGTCTTATTTGCTTGGCAGTACAACCTGTGCACAGGCCTACCAGCCATGCTCCACCTTGTCCTGCAGAATGTTGACCAGGTCGGCAATGGGGACCCGGACCTGGTGCATAGTGTCCCTGTCTCTGATCGTAACCTGCTGGTCGTCTATGGTGTCGAAGTCGACGGTTACGCAGTAGGGAGTGCCAATCTCATCCTGGCGACGGTATCGGCGGCCAACGCTCTGGGCATCGTCAAACTGGGTGCTGAAATGACGCCGCAGGAGATCGTGGACGTTGTGGGCGGTAGGCGCCAGGCGGGCGTTGCGGCTCAGGGGCAGCACGGCAACCGTGATGGGCGCCAGCTTGCGGTGTAGATGGGAAACAACCCGCACGGTGTCGCCGTCGGGTTCCTCATCATAAGAGTCCAGCCAGAAGGCCAGCGTGGCCCGGTCAACGCCGCCGGACGGCTCAATGACGTAAGGTAGGTATCGCTCCCGGGTTTCCTCGTCGAAGTAGGTAAGGTCCTCGCCGCTGGTTTCGGCGTGGCGCGCCAGGTCGAAGTCGGTGCGGTCGGCAATGCCTTCCAGTTCCCCCCAGCCCCAGGGGAACCGGTATTCAATATCGTAGGTGTCCCTGGCATAGTGGGCCAGTTCGTCGGGGTCGTGGCGGCGAAGGCGCAGGTTTTCCTTGCGAATGCCAAACTTGACGTACCAGTTGAACCGGTCTTCAACCCACCTGTTCAGCCACTCTTCGTCTGTGCCCGGCTTGACGAAGAACTCAACCTCCATCTGCTCGAATTCCCTGGTGCGGAAGGTAAAGTTGCCGGGAGTGATTTCGTTGCGGAAGGCCTTGCCTATCTGTCCGATGCCGAAGGGCAGCTTCTTGCGGGAAGAATTAAGCACGTTCTGGAAGTTGACGAAGATGCCCTGGGCAGTCTCCGGGCGGAGGAAGACCTCGTGACCCGTGTCTTCGACGGGACCCATGAAGGTGCGGAACATCAGGTTGAAGCGGCGGGGTTCGGTGAACTCGCCGCCACACTCAGGGCAGTTTTCCGTCTCCAACTGGTCGGCGCGGAACCTCAGGTGGCACTCCCGGCACTCCACCAGGGGGTCGGAAAAGTTCTCCACATGACCGCTGGCCACCCAGACCTGGGGGGCCATCAGTATGGCGGCGTCCAGGCCCACCATATCGTCCCGGCTCACGATGACCGACTGCCACCAGGCCTCCTTGACGTGACGCTTTAGTTCGACACCCAGCGGCCCGTAGTCCCAGGTTGATGCCAGGCCGCCGTAGATTTCGCTGCTCTGAAAGACAAAGCCCCTTCGCTTGGAAAGGGACATTATCTTGTCCATATCGGCATAGGGAAGGACTCGTGGCAAGGGGTAACCTCGGTAGGGAAGAGTGAGCCGGCGATGGGCGCCGGTCGGATTTAACAGCTACAGGAAAAAGGTTACCAATTTAGTTATGTGATGTAAAGGAAGGGGCAGTGAAGGAATGGAGCTGAATTGTTAGTTTGTCTTCACTTCCGTACAGGGTGCCCAAGCAATGGCCGATGAGATCTCCAAAACTCTCTGGGGCAGTACCTCAGCAGGGATTCAGGCTCTCGTACACTCGACGCATTTCCCCTGCGCCGACGCCGCTAACTTCCGTTTCAGCCACCGAATCCGCGCCGGGCAATTCACGGCGGACGGCGTCGGCCAGACTGTCCGCCCGCAGGTCTTCCAGCTTCAGGTAGCGGGCGCCCATTGCCTCCGCCAGGGGCTGGGCCATCTGCAGTTTGATGAAGTCCAGTTCGGTGTCAATTACGACGCTGGTGATGTGTTTGTCGTCGAAGATGGAAGCGAAGCCCCGGGCTTCTTCCACGGCGTTGGCGCCGCTGCCATCCAGGGCGACGTTGGCCCTGCCGTCGGAAAGCACTACCACCAGGGGCAGCACGTTGCGGTCTTTCATCCGCTCCGTTTCCAGGGTTTCCAGGGCCAAATACAGGCCCCGGGACAGGGGGGTGCGGCCGCCCGTGGGCAAATCCTGCAAATAGAGCTGGGCCAGGTCGACGCTATTGGTGGGCGGAAGCAGCAGATCGGCGCCCGTGCCCCTGAAGCCAATGAGGGCTACCCTGTCCCTGCGTTGATAGGCGTCCAGCAGCAGGGACAGGACCGCGCCCTTGACGGCGACCATTCGGCGTTGCGCCCCCATAGACCCGCTGGCATCGACTACGAAGAGAATCAGGCTGCCGGTCCTGGTCTCCCGCACCTTTTCCCGCACGTCCCACGGCTCAATCACCAGGCTGGCGGCCCTTGAGTCTTCCGGCAGGTTCTCCTGCCGGCGCCGCTGGTAAGGAGCGGCAGCGCGGAGAGTGGCATCCAGGGCGAGGTCGGTTACTGTGCCCTGGGGCGGTTGGGCGCGGACGTAGCGGCCGGCGCTGGAGCCGCTGACGGTGGATGCGCGTCGGCCCGATGAGGGCCGTTCCCGGCGGTCAGGCGGGGGCAACAGGATGGACTGGATGGCGTAGGGGTCGCCCGTTTCGAACCACTGGTCCTGAGGGCCGGCGCCGGCATCGGGGGCGTTGTCTTCCTCTTCGTCGCCTAAGTCAGGAGGGTCGGAATCTTCCTCGTTGCGATCCTGGGAAGGGGACTGGCTGTTGTCCTGGGGTTCCCGGGTATGGGACTGGTTCTGGTATTCCTCCAGCATATTGTCCAGCTGCTCGGTGACCAGGTGGGGCTGCTGGAAGGGCTGGCGGCGTTGGCGGTGCAGCAGGGCCAGCAGGGCGGCCTCCCGCACGTCTTCCACGTCCACCTCGGTGCGGCCGTCGTAGGCGGCGATGGTGCTGGCGGTCTTGTACATGACGATGTCGCCGCGCAGGCCGTCCACCTGGTACTCGGCGCAGATGTCGGTTATCAGGCCCAGGATATCGTCGCTGACGGATACCCGGTCCAGCAGGGCGCGGCTCTGCAGCAAGCGTTCCCGTTCTTCTTCCTCCGCCGCATCCCACTGTTCCATGAAACCCATCGGGTCGGCCTCGTAGGCCATGCGGCGGCGGACCACCTCCCGCCGTTCCTCCGAAGCCATTATCCCGTCCACTTCCACCGCCAAGCCGAAGCGGTCCAATAGCTGCGGGCGCAGGTCGCCCTCCTCCGGGTTCATGGTCCCCACCAGGATGAACTCGGCGGAGTGGCTGACGGAGATTCCCTCCCGTTCAACGTAGTTGCGGCCCATGGCCGAAGCGTCCAGCAGCACGTCCACCAGGTGGTCGTTGAGCAGGTTGACCTCGTCGATGTAGAGAATGCCCCGGTGGGCGGCGGCAATCAGCCCTGGCTCAAAGCTCTTGGTGCCTGTCTTGATGGCCTGCTCGATGTCCAGGGAACCCACCAGGCGGTCTTCGCTGGCGCCCACGGGCAGGTCCACAATGCGGACCTGGTGGCTGACGGGCGGATTATCGTTGCTGCCCGTCTCGCACCACTGGCACAGGCCCTGCCGCGCCTCCGGGGAGCAACTATAGGGACAGCCCTGAAGCACCGTTACCTGGGGCAGCAGCGCGGCCAGGGAACGGACGGCGGTGGACTTGGCGGTGCCCTTCTTGCCACGAATGAGAACACCGCCAATGCGGGGATTGACGGTGTTCAACAAAAGCGCCCGTTTCATGGCCGTCTGCCCGACGATGGCGGTGAAGGGAAAGGACGGTTCTCGGTTGGGTTGGGTCAATGGACTTCCTCCGGAGCAACTTGGGCCAGGCTACTGACGGGACGCCGGTGTCATTTCCCGCTCCATGGCGGGGTTCCCCGCGGCGCTGATGCCCCGCTCCCGGTACCTGGTGTAGCCGCTCACGCCCAGGGCAATAATCATCCACAGCAGCAGGTGGCCCAGGATGGAGAAGGTACGGAACAGAATAACCAGCGAGTCGGGGACCCATTCAGGAATGGCATCGGGGCTTCCAGGTATGGCCGCGAACATTATCGCGACTACCGCGAAATACCCTATGACGGCGGCGGCATAACCCAGGAACCGCTGCCCGCCTTCCCAGCCGGATTCATGAATGTAACGGACAAATACACCAGCACCGATTACGGCCACCACAGACAAGAGAATGAACAGGAACTGAAAGCCCTGCCGGGACAGGAGAGATGCTTCCTCGCCCACGCCTGGCGGGTTAAGGGGATACTTGAGCTGGGTGAGCAGGGAAATGGACCAGAAGCACAGGAATGCGGCAATCAGGGACCATGCCCAAATATTCCAACCCGGCAACGCCTGCCGTACCACCTGGAACAGGCCGGTGAAGACGGCCCCATATATAACACCCAGCACCGCAAGCCCCAGCAAGAGGCCAACCCGCTGAGCAGCCAGGGAGCCTAAAGAAGCGTAGAAACCGCCGGCTTCCGACCCGGGCCCCGCCTGGGCACTCTCCAATTCAATGGCCCACTCCATGACCGGCACGTTGAACACGTTCATGAATACGCCGGTCAGCAGACCGGCGATGGCCCCCATAATCAATGCCAAGGCTAGCATGTTACGCATCAATCAACTCCACAAGCAAATTGCGTACGATCAGATTGCGCAAACACACCGCTCCCTCCTCCTGAATGGCAGGGCCACTCCGGGCAGCGTGAATAGCTATGGGAAG
>JAJEDS010000106.1 GCA_022821365.1 Dehalococcoidia bacterium
ATGCTGGAAACGGTGCGCGAGGACTACGTGATGGCCGCCAGGGCCAAGGGCCTCCCCGAAAAACTGGTCCGCGACCGCCATGCCGCCCGCAATGCCCTGCTCCCGGTGGTTACCAGCCTGGTCTACAGCCTTATCTTCGCAATCGACGGCAGCGTCATCATCGAAGGCGTCTTCTCCTGGCCCGGCACCGGCCTCACCCTGCTCCAGGCCGTGCGCTCCGAAGACCTTCCCCTGGTCATGGGGGCCATGGTCTTCATTGGCCTCTTCTCGTTGCTCGCCCACGTCATCGTTGACGTTCTCTACGTCTATCTCGACCCCAGGATACGTTACCAGTGATAACGCCGACCAATAGCCCGCTCTTGCCGGGTCCATCAACAGAACCGCCGGTCATGGATGTTGGCCACAGTCGCCTGCGCTTGCTGCTGGCCCGAACCCGCCTGGCCTGGCAGTCCTTCCGCACCGGCTGGTCCATCTTCATGGAAAGCCGCATCGGTGTCCTGTCGCTGGTGATTATCGCCCTCTTTGCCGTCATGGCGGTGGCCCATCCCATTCTCATGCTCACCATCTGGGACTCGGATACCTACGACCCGGTTACGGGATACGCCTTCGACCAGCTGGAACAGCCGGCTGCCCCTTCCTGGCGCCATCCCCTGGGCACCGACCCGCTGGGACGCGACGTGCTCAGCCAGTTGCTCTGGAGCACCCGTTCCGAGTTCGTCCTGGGCATCACGGCGGCCCTGGTAACTGTCGCCATTGCCACCACCGTCGGCGCCGTGTCCGCTTACTACGGCGGCCTGGTGGACGTCTTCTTCATGCGCCTGGCCGACCTGATCATCGCCCTGCCCGGCATTTCCCTGCTTATCGTCTTGAGCGCCCTGTTCAAGCTCAACCTGTTCTACCTGGCCCTGGTCATCGGCATCCTGGGTGGCTTCGGCGGCACCGCCATAATCCTCAAGTCCCAGGCCCTCAGCATCAAGGTCAAGCCCTACATCGAGGCTGCCCGGGTCGCGGGGGGCGGCCATTTCCATATAATCTTCGTTCACATAATTCCCAACCTGCTGCCCCTGTCCCTGCTGTACATGATGTTCACCGTTACCAGCGCCATCTTCGCCGAGGCGGTACTATCCTTCCTGGGCCTCCTGGACCTGCGGATGAGCTGGGGCATAATGATCCACACGGCCAACACCGGCGGCTACTTGATGGGCGGCACCCGCTACTGGTGGTTGGTAGTCCCTGCGGGCGCCTCCATCACCCTGCTCTGCAGCGCCTTCTACCTGGGCGGCCGCGCCCTGGACGAAGTGGTCAACCCCCGTCTCCGCCGCCGCCACGACTAGAAAGTCGGCTTTTCTTTTTGGTTGAACTCTTGGGCCGGTTCGTGCATCAGACCGGCCTAAGGTATAATGAGCCTGAACTTGCCAAGTCAGGGGCTGATGGCCCAGCGAGGTCCGCTATGACCACCCGACGTACTGCAACGGCCGAACCGGAAGACCAGGGGCCCTATATTCTGCCCGACATACCGGAGCGGGAACCCGACGATATGACCAGCTCAAGGCATCTATCTTTGACCGGCAATCAGCACCACCTCATGCAGCACTTGGGTAACGGGGAGACCACCATTGTAGCCGGTGAAAGGTTCATCACCCGGGCGCCCGGTTCGGATATGCGCTACCCTGACTTGATGGTAGTATTCGACTGCGACCCGGCGGCCTGTTGGGGCAGCAACGGCTACATCATCTCCCAGCAGGGCAAACCCCCGGACTGGGTGCTGGAAATAGCTTCCCGAAGTACCGGCGTCGAAGATACAACCGACAAGCGGGACTGGTATGCTGCCTTGGGTATCGCTGAGTACTGGCGGTTTGACGAGACCGGAGAGTTTCACGGGACCCGCCTTGCCGGGGACCGGCTGGTCAACGGGCGCTACGAACCCATTTCCATCGAGACCCTGGAAGACGGAGTGCTGCAGGGCTATAGCGCCATATTGGACCTCTACATTCGGTGGGAGCACGGCGAATTAAAGTGGCACGACCCGGCGACTGGGCAGCACATCGCCACCTTCGAACAGGAAAGGGAAGGCAGGGAACGGGAACAGGCAGCCCGAATCGCCGCCGAAGAGCGAGTCAGGCAACTGGAGGCAGAGTTGGAATTGCGACGGCAGAGTCCCTAGTCTCCGCCGTTCTTCACGCTTTGCCTGCACGATCATGGCTGATATTACTCCCCAACCCATTCTCAAAGTCTAAAACCTCTCACTTCGCTACCTCACCCGCGCGGGTGAGGTGAAGGCCGTGGAGAACGTCAGCTTCGAACTGGCCCAGGGTCAGGCCATGGGACTGGTGGGCGAATCGGGCTGCGGCAAGACCTCCGTAGCCAACTGTCTCATGCGCCTTCTGCCCGACAACGCCGTATTGCGGGGTGGGCAGGTCATCCTCCATGGCCAGGACATAATGGCCCTGTCTGAGGAAGGCATACGCGAATACCGCTGGAGCCGCATTGCCATGGTCTTCCAGGCGGCCATGAACTCCCTCGATCCGGTTTACCGCGTTGGCCAGCAGGTGGTGGAAGCCATAGAGGCCCACGGCGTTGAAACCACCCTGGCCGAAGCCAGGGAGCGTGTCGCGCGCCTCTTCCGAATGGTGGGCCTCGATCCCGCCTTGATGGAGCGCTATCCCCACGAGTTCAGCGGCGGTATGCGTCAGCGCGCCGTCATCGCCATGGCCCTCGCCTGCGACCCATCGGTCATTATCGCCGACGAACCAACCACCGCTCTCGACGTCATCGTCCAGGACCGTATACTGCGGGAACTCAAGGGCATCCAGCAGCAGCTCAACATGGCCATCATCTACATCAGCCACGACATCGCCGTCGTCGCCGAGGTTACCGACCGCATAGGCGTGATGTACGCTGGCCGCCTGGTGGAATACGGGGAGACCGCAGACGTTTTCCGGGCTCCCCTGCATCCTTATACGGCAGCACTTATGGGCTCATTCCCCAGCATCACCGGTGAGAAGCGGGTCCTCGCCAACCTCTCCGGGGAACCGCCCAACCTCATTGACCCGCCGCCCGGTTGTCCCTTTCATCCCCGCTGCCTGCACGCCACCGACCGGTGCCGAACTGAGTTCCCGCCCCGCGTAAGTCTCGGCAGCCAGTGGGCCGACTGCTGGCACCCCTTGAGCGGCGAAGTCTCGGACGCAGCAAAGGAAGGAGTGGTTTAGGTGCAGCCCGCCCAGAATCCAGCCAAGACCCTCAGCCCCGAGACGCTGGTGTCCGTTTCCGGCCTGACCAGGCTTTTCCCTGTGGGCCGTGGCCTCTTCCGCCGTGCCACCAGCTTCATCCACGCCGTCGATGACGTTTCTTTCGACCTCGACCGGGGCGACAGCCTGGGACTGGTAGGCGAGTCCGGCTGCGGTAAAACCACCGTGGGCAAGCTCCTGGTCAAACTTCTCGAACCCACCTCCGGCGAAGTCCTCTTCCGACTGCCCGGCCTGTCCCTCGATGGTGGACAGACCGATAGGCCCGTGCCCGCCTCCTCCGTCACCCCACGCCAGATGCGGGCCTTCCGACGCCAGGCCCAGATGATCTTCCAGGACCCCTACGAATCCATGAACCCCCGCCGTACCATCTACGACACCATCGCCGAACCCCTGGCCGTCCAGGGCATCGGCACCGTGATGGACCGGGTGGACCAGGTCTCCGAAATCCTCATGCTGGTGGGCCTCACACCTCCGGCCACCTTCCTTTTCCGCCACCCCCACGAGCTTTCCGGCGGCCAGCGGCAGCGAGTCGCCATCGCCCGAGCCCTGGTGGTGGAACCCACCTTTGTGGTGGCCGATGAACCCACGTCAATGCTCGACGTTTCCAGCCGCACCGGCATCATGAACCTGATGCAGCAACTGGCTCACGGCCTGGGCATCGCCTACCTCTACGTCACCCATGACCTGGCCGTCGCCCGCTACATGTGCCACCGTATCGCCGTAATGTACCTGGGCAAGATAGTGGAGATTGGTGAGACCGAAGAACTGCTGCGCAACCCCCTTCACCCCTACACACGGGCTCTCCTTTCCGCAGTACCCGTTCCCGATCCGCAATACCGCCGTGAACCGCCCGACATTCGGGGCGACCTCACCGCCCCCATCGACCCCCCCCGACCGGTGCCGCTTCTACGACCGCTGCCCCCTGGCCACCGTACAC
>JAJEDS010000138.1 GCA_022821365.1 Dehalococcoidia bacterium
CACGGAACCGCAATCCAGGGAAAGTACCCTGGTAGGCAGGGTTTCGCCGGGGAGGCTGCCGCCGCCAATGGCGGATCGGCTGCTTACGACGCTGGCGCCGGCAATGCCCTTCCCGGTCACCGCTTTCTTCCAGGTTTCGGCCCGTTCCTCAAGGATCTGAACGGGGGCCGAAATCATCCGCCAGATGGGAATTTCCCGTTCGGCTTCGCCCCTCAGGTAGTGCATTAACGTGGCTATAAGAGAGGCGAGGCTCATCTTGTCGATGCGGAATGCCCGTGCCAGGGGGTGGCGCTCCAGGCGGTTGACCAGGTCGCGGGAGCCGACGACGATGCCGGCCTGAGGACCGCCGAGCAACTTGTCGCCGGAGAAGAAGGTCAAGCCAACGCCGTCTGCCACGCTTTCCTGGGGGGTAGGCTCGTGGGCCAGGCCGTAATTCTCCGTGGGCAAGAGGGCGCCGCTGCCGACGTCGTGAAGGACGGGTATGCCGCTCCGAGCGCCCAGGGCCGCCAACTCGGCCGGATCCACGAAGGCGGTAAAGCCCTCAACGCGGAAGTTGCTGGCGTGGGCCTTGAGGAAGGCGCCGGTCTCCGGAGTTATGGCGGTCTCATAGTCCCGGACGTAAGTGCGGTTGGTGGTGCCAACGTCCACCAGGATGGCGCCGCTCTGGGAGAGAACGTCGGGGACCCGGAAGCCGCCGCCGATCTCCACCGCTTCGCCCCGTGAGACGACTACCTCTTTGCCGGCGGCGAGGGCAGACAGGCCGAGGAGTACGGCGGAGGCGTTGTTGTTGACCACCAGGCCGGCCTCGGCGCCGGTAATATCCTGCAACAGGGTCTGGAGATGAGCCTGCCGGGAGCCGCGCCGGCCGTTGGCCAGGTCGAACTCCAGGTTGGAGTAGCCCAGGGCGGCGTTGGTGGCCGCTTCGGTGGCGGCCCGACTCAGCGGGGCCCTGCCGAGGTTGGTGTGGATGACCACCCCGGTGGCGTTGATTACCGGCAAGGGCGCCGGGCGGTTCATGTCTTCTATGACTTGTCTCGTCGCTTGCGCTACCTCTTCGACGGAAGGGGCTTGGGCGCCTTTCATGACGCCAGCCCTGGCGCGGTCGAGTTCCTGGCGCACAAGGGACAGGATCCACTCCCGGCTGTAGGCCTTGATTTCCCGTGCGAGCGTGTCGGAAGAAAGCACACGTTCCACGCTGGGTATGTTGCGAAGCTGGGTCAATTGCGAGGCCCTCTTTGGAGTTCAGTATCAGGTACCAATTTTATCACGAAAGAAAGGAGGCGCCGCGAGGGTAACGTTCCGTTTATCCACGAGTGGACACGAATTGTCACCAATGGGATTTTTTGATTTTCGTTCCATTTGGTTCCATTTTGGCCCGTTTGGGGGGATTTATCCACGAAGGGCACGAAGGGGCACGAGGTTGAAATTTTTTGATAATGGTTCCATTTGGTTCCATTTTGGCCCGTTTCAGGGGATTGCCCCGGGCCAGGGCAGACACATAGGTCTGCCCCTACGGTGGGACGTGGGGGAGTGGGCGCACGGCCGTGCGCCCCAACGGTTGGGGGAGGGTTGTGGTTGGGTCATGGTTTTATGGTGGAGATGGGTTATCCAGTTTGGCAAGGGGGTAACGGATAGTGGCCCTTTTTCCGGTGTGAGGATGTTCCGTTCGGAGTGATTTGAAGCCTCACCCACCATACGGTTTTAATTGGCAAAGTCAGCGGGAAAGTATTAGAATGGGTGAACTAGAACCCATTAACGCTGCCAGGTCAGCAGGTATCCGCAAATTGGGTCCCCTGGAAGGTCGAAATGAAAGGGACATTAGTTGGCGTGTCGGTGTTTGTAATCCTGTCGGTCGCGGTTAGCCTAGCGGCTGTGGGAGCCGTGACACAGACGTACACGGGGACAGCGCCGGGAGGCGTAAACTCAATGGCGGTCCCGCAGATGGAGACTCTTCCCGGGTTGGCAAACGAAAGGGAGCAAAGCGGCGTTTACCGCGCGTTCACTTACGTTTGACCCTTCCACTAGGCTACGGCCCCCCGTGAGGGGGCTTCGCTTTTGACCCTTCACCATACCGCAAAGACGGGACCGCAAAGACAGGCGTCCAGTTCTCTCCCCCACCAACACTTTTTCGGAGCTTACCCATGCAACCAGGACTTCCCCCCGAACTTGACGGCCTCAAGAACATGATCCGTCAAATAGTCAGAGACGAATGCGTCCCCCTGGAGAACGAATACCTGGCCAATCCGCCCCAGGAAGGGGTTGACGATGGCGGCCCTCGGGGAATCGCCGAGACGGTAATGGGCATTGTGGGAACCCTGGACCACGAAAAGTGGGGCAGGCTGAACCGGATATCCAAGGATACGGGCATTTATACGTCTTTCGTTCCCGAAGAATACGGGGGCGGCGGCATGGGAGCCCTGGGCCACGTGGTGATGGACGAAGAGATTCACAAGAGTATCGTCCAGCTTCCCACCTCCCCGGTACCGATGATGATGATTGGTTCCTGCACGCCGGAACAGGAGGAAAAATACCTTTACCCGGCGATCCAGGGAGAAATGAACTATGCCTTTGGGCAGACGGAACCCCAGGCCGGCTCGGACCCCGGCGGCATGATGGAGACCCGCGCCGTGCGGGACGGGGACGACTGGGTGATTACCGGCACCAAGATGTTCATTTCCGGGGCGGCCACCGCCGACTTTCTGCTGGTACAGGCGGTCACAGACCCGGAGAAGCGGCAGCGGGGCGGCATCACCATGTTCATCGTGGACAATCCCACGCCTGGGCTGAGTTTTGACCCCATTCGCGTGTGGATTGTGCCCACCCGCGCCCAGCAGTACATGGTTAACCTGGATGAAGTTCGGGTACCCCAGACCCAGGTACTGGGTGAAGTAGGGATGGGGTTCACGCTGGGACAGCAATGGCTGGTACACCATGACCGGCTGCTGCGGGGGTCAATGGCCCTGGGTATCCTGACCCGGGCGCTGGAGATGGCTATCGAATGGGCCAAGCAGCGGGTTACCTACGGGCGGCCCATCAGCGACCGCCAGGCCATCCAGTGGATGCTGACCGACGTTTACATTGACATTATGAACCTGAGGGCCGTTACGCGGGAGACGGCTGCCCGGGCCGACCAGGGCGAGGACGTGCGGGTGGAAGCGTCTATGATCAAGTACTGCGCCGGGGAATGGGGCTGCCGCAGCATAGACAAGATTATGCAGGTGTTTGGCGGCATGGGGGAGACCCTGGACATGCCTATTCCGCACTGGTACCACCTGCTGCGCCACGCCCGCATCGGCGGCGGAACCTCGGAGATTCACAAGTTCGTGATGGCGCGGGGATTGCTGGATGGCCGGGTATCCTTCCAGGGCTGAATTGGCCGGGGATAGACAGGCTTGGGCTAAGGGGTCATTGCGGCAGCGGTGGCTCCGCCCGCCAGGGACAGTATGCTTCGCGGGATTGTGTGGCAGGGGTGGAGAGGTTTTTGGCCTCTTCAGCGGGTAGATGGCGAACACTGATTACAGGCTGCAAGATCTGTCCCAAATCTGTTCCGACCATCCCACCCTGCCTGTCAAGGACCGGCGGGACGCGACCTACTGCTTCAATTGCATCGTTACCGACTTCCAGGCGCAAGCGTATAACGTCGCCTGCCGCATCCTCTATGACCGGCACCTGGCGGAGGACGCAGTGCAGGAAAGCCTTACCTCCGCCTACCGCTCTTTCGGCCAGTTCCGCGGCGACAATCTGCGGGGCTGGCTGATGCGCATAGTTACCAACAACTGCCGCGATATGCTGCGGGCCAGCCGTTCCCGTCCTTCGGTCCCCCTCGATCCGGTGGCCGCCGATTCCGAGTTGGAAGACGGGAGCATCGCCGCCGCCATTTTGCCATCCAGAGAGGAATCCCCGGAAGAGTTCGCGGAACGGAGCGAGCTTCGCCGCACCATCAAGGCCGGGCTGGCGGCGCTGCCGGAGGAACGAAAGATGGCCATTATGCTCGTGGACGTGGAAGGTTTCAGTTACGAGGAAGCGGCCACGGCTTTGGACTGCTCGGTGGGGACCATAAAATCCAGGATAAGCAGGGGACGGCGGGAATTGCGGGACTTCCTGAGGGGCGCGGGGGAACTTCTACCTTCCGTATTCCGTCAGGAAGAATAGGGTTATGTGGTTTTTTGGCGGACATAGACATTTGAACGAGAACCGGCTGAGCGACTACGTCAGCGGCCGACTGACTTTGGCCGACCGGGCACGGCTGGAACGGACTGCAGACGAGTGCGCCACGTGCCGGGAGGAGCTGGAGTCGCTGCAGCAGACCCGGGCGTTGCTGCAGGCGCTGCCCCCGGAGCCGTTGCCTCGGAGTTTCGTGTTCGCGGAAGCCCCGGCAATGGCTGCGGCCGAAGTATATCGTCCGACGCAGGTCACGGGTTTTAGAATGCCGGGATGGGCTTATGCCGGAGCGGCGGCGGTGGCCGGCTTGGCGGTGATTGTGTTTGTTTTGAGCGGGACAGTGGGAACGTGGCTGCCGAGGGGGGATGGGGAAGAGTTTGAAGCCATGGCCAGCGCTTCCGCAACGGAAGCGACACGGGAGATGGCAAGCATCCCGCGGCCAACCGCTATGCCGGGAGCTTTTTCGGAAGTGCAGCCGGCAGCACAGGCCGCGCCGTTTTTTGAAGAGCCGATGGCTGAGTCCCAGGGATTTGCCGAGTCAGGTCCCGAGCCGCTTGAGGATGCGGTGGGACAGCGGGAGACCGGGGCCGTAGCCGAAGCACCCGTTGAGGTAGAGAAGGAAGTCGTGGTCGAGAGAATTGTTGAGACGGAGACTGTAGCTGAACCTACTGCTGAGCCTTTTGTGGCGGCGATGGCACCGGCGGCTGCCCCGGAGATGGCCGAGGAACCAAGAATCATGGCGATGGCTGAAGCGCCTACTTCCACTCCCGCGCCGGCGGCGGCTCCGGCCCAGGAGGCGAGCGCCAGGGAAACCGGGGTGGAGGTTCCCGTGGAAGCTGAAGTTATAGTGCCCGACGTTGCCGGGGAGCCGGCCGCTACGGAGCCGACTCAGCCGGCCTTGACGGCGGGGGCTGATGCCTTTGCTGCTGCGCCGGCGGGAGAAGCTCCATCGAGCGCGGAAGAAGTGGAGGCAACGCCTTCGCCTGGGCCGGTGGTTGAGGGTGGAAAACTGGGACCGCCGGCGCTGGCGGCGACCGAAAGGTCAGCCGCGGCGCTGGGGGTTACACCCCTGCCACCGGAAATAGCGGCTTCGCCCCTGCCCAAGGATGTGGGCCAGGCCGCTGCTCCGAAACCGACCCTTGCGGCTCGGACGGCGACGCCGGTGGCTACCAAAACGGTTCCCACGCCAACTGTCCAACCAACAGCGGCGCCGGGGCCGACGATGACATTGGAAGCGGCAGCCAGCGCCAGGATTGAGACCGAAGCCGCGGGGGCGACCGAACCCCCTGGACAGGAGGCGGAAGGACCGGGCCCTGAAGCCGTGGCGGGAGTTGTTGAGCCACGGGGTCCCGCAGGGCAGGCAGGCGCACAATCAGCGACCGGGGCTGCGGTACCGACAGGCGATGCGGCCGAGCCTGGACGCGGTTCAAGTGGCCTCCCCGCAATGGATGAGAGTGCGACCATGGAAGAAGCAGGAATACGGGACCAATGGGCCCTTCCGTCGGCGGGAAATCTGGCTACCGTAGCGTTGATTGCGGTGGGAGCCGTGGCCGTAGGCGTGGTTGCGGCGCTGGTATTTGTCAGGCGTATTCGCGCCGGCCGCAAAGGGACAACACGTCCGGGAACAAATCAGGAGCCTGATGCGTCTTTAATAGTGAATCATCCCAGACTGGAGAATTGAGGAGGCAAGAGGGTTATGTACAGATCGCGAGCCAAGCACTTTTTCGTTATGTTAACTTTGGGGGCTGTTACGCTGATGGCGCTGGCGTGTTCGTCGCAGGTGCCGGTAAGCACAACCGTGGGGGGCGCGCAGGTGGGTGAAGAGACCGCGGCGGCGGTACAGGAAGCAGCCGTAGAAGCCAGGGCAAGCGAAAGTCCGGCGGTCATTGAAACGCCGGAGGAAGTCGCAACCGACCCGGCTCCTGTAGTAGAGGCCGCTGAAGTGGTCCCGGCAGCGGAGGAAGGAACGGCAGCCGAGGTAGAAACGGCCACTGAGAGCGAAACGGCCACCGCTGCCGGCCCGACAACCGTTACAGAAGTTGGCGGTGGAGGAGATATTCCCGCCCAGGTGGCTGGCCGGGACGGAACCGGGTCTGCTGGCATCGTGGTGTCCGGTTCGGGAAAGGCCAGCGCCGCGCCGGACCTGGCGACTCTCAGGCTGGGTGTGGAAGCATTAGAGGCCACGGTGGGAGAGGCCCGCTCCGCTGCCGCTGAATCCATGTCAGCAGTAATGGCTTCGGTACGTGAGGATGGTGTAGAGGCAAAGGACGTCCAGACCGGGTATTTCAGCATTCAACCCCGCTACACGGGGCGGGAGATTACCCGGTGCATAGAAGCCGAGACCCCGGGGGAAGTGAAGTCCGAAGCCGACACCATGCAGGAAGGACCGGACCTGATGAGCATGGGCGCTGGACCCAAAGGGCAGGAGTGCTTCCAGGAGTACCGGTCGGTGATCACGGGGTACGAAGTCAACAACAACCTGACGGTGCTGGTGCGGGACCTGGAGACGGTGGACGACGTGATTGACGGGGCAGTGGGGGCCGGTGGGGACAACATCCGGTTTAACGGACTGTCTTTCTCGCTGGAAGACACAACGGAACTGGAATCGGAGGCCCGCAGCGCGGCGGTATCTGACCTGGAAGCCAAGGCAGAGGAACTGGCCGGCCTGGCCGGGGTTCAACTGGGGGAACTGGTGTACCTGTCTGAGTCGGGCGGGTACCAGCCTCCCATAGTCAGGGCTGAATTTGCCCTGGCGCGGGCGGCCGCCGACTCCGCCGGCGGAGTTGCAACGCCCATATCCCCGGGGGAGGTCGCAGTTACGGTGAACGTGGTGGGACAGTACGCGATTGCCAGTGGGGAGTAACGGAGCAGGTCCAGGTTGTCGCAGGTCGCCATGGTTGTCATGACAACCTCAGAGCTTTAGAATCAGGGTGCCCCGGAAACTGCCGGGGCGCCCTTTTGATTGGAAGGGCGTGGCGTTCCATTGGCACAGAAGCGTTAACGTAATCCGGCAGGTCAGCCGTTTTGGGCCACTTCGGGCTGTTTTTCATGTTTGATTCCGGCCCTTCCGCATTACAGCTTTCGCCGTAATGACGGTCCTGGCGGGATGAGGGTCTATCAGTGGCCTCATCAAGACGGGGCGCAGCGTGGTACTTAGTGACCGTTCGATAAGAGAGGCGTTGGGGGAGGGCCGGATTGTCATTGATCCGGTGGACCCGGAGGATATACAGCCGGCCAGCGTAGACCTGCACCTGGACCGGCAGATCCTTGTCTTCAGCAACCACCAGCAGCCCTATATCGACGTCAAGAAGAGCCTGGAGAGCCTGAGCGAACTGGTGGAGATCGAAAAGGACAAGCCTTTCATTCTGCACCCCGGCGACTTTGTGCTGGGCAGCACCGTGGAGCACATTGAACTGCCGGACAACCTGGTGGCGCGCCTGGAGGGAAAGAGTTCCCTGGGGCGGATTGGGCTGGTCATCCACTCCACCGCGGGATTCGTGGACCCGGGCTGGAAGGGGAACCTTACGCTGGAGTTGAGCAACCTGGCCCGGCTGCCAATAACCCTATACTACGGGATGAAAATCGGGCAGATTTCATTCCTGACGCTGACCACGCCGGCGGACCGCCTCTACGGTTCCGAGTCGCTGGGCAGCAAGTACCAGGGGCAGACGCAACCCACCGCCAGCCGCTTTCACCGGGATTTTGGGCGTGGGGAATGACCGGGCCGTCAAATTTGGAGTTTTTCAGTCCTACCGGCCTTTCATAAGCGGTCAGGACCTAACCGGCCCGGACTCAAGGTTCCCGCCTGCGCAGGAACGAGGAAATGGGACGTTCCGAGACTACCACCTTCAATTTGATGACGGGCACTGGAATCGACACCTTGATTAGACCGGAATAACTGACTGGCGATGAGAGATAGTTCTCCCATGAAGCGGGCCGTTGAACTGGCGCGCCGGGCCCTGGGCAGTACCAGTCCCAACCCGGCCGTTGGGGCGGTTATCGTCAAGGACGGCGCGTTGGTGGGAGAAGGCTACACGCTGCCGCCGGGCCAGAGGCACGCCGAAATCGGCGCCCTTGAGCAGGCCGGGCAGTTGGCCGCAGAGGCCACCCTGTTTACCACGCTGGAACCCTGCTGCCACTACGGTCGGACACCTCCCTGCACCGACGCCATCATAGCTGCGGGAATCAAGGAGGTTGCGGTAGCCGTCATTGATCCCAATCCGCTGGTGGCCGGCAAGGGCATTGAAAGGCTGCGGGAGGCGGGGATTGCAGTCAAGATGGAATCCGCGGAAGCGGCGGTGGAACTCTACGAAGCCTTTGGCAAGCACATTGCCACCGGACTGCCCTTCGTTACGGCCAAATATGCCATGAGTCTGGACGGCAAGATTGCTACCTACACCGGCGATTCGAAGTGGGTTACCGGGCCCCTGGCGCGGGCTGAGGTCCAGCGGATGCGCCGGGAGTGCGACGCAATCATGGTGGGCATCAACACGCTGCTGGCGGATGACCCGCAGCTAACCGCTCGGGACGATGGCGGCCAACCCCTGGAGCGGCAGCCCCTGCGGGTGGTGCTGGACAGCCATTGCAGGACTCCGTCGGCAGCCAGGATGCTGCGGGAGCCGGGCACGACGCTGATAGTTACTTCCAGCGACGCGCCGGGCAGCGAAATAGGGCGACTCCAACAGGCTGGCGCAGAAACCTGGACCAGTCCGCTGCACGAACCGGGAATGCTGGAAATGGGAGAAGTCCTGGTGGAACTGGGGCATCGCGGCGTGGTCAGCCTGCTGGTGGAAGGGGGTGGAATCACCCTGGGTTCCCTTTTTGACGACGGGCTGGTGGACAAGGTGAAGGTCTTCATTGCCCCGGTTATAATTGGCGGCATGCAGGCCGCTTCTCCAATTGAGGGCCACGGCCCGGAGTTTATGTCGCAGGCATGGCAGGTGGAGAGAACGGAAATTCAGCAGATAGGGCCGGACTGGTTGATAACGGGCTACCCGGGAAGGAACGCTGGCGAGGGCTAGATTCCGGGGGATGCCGACAAGTGCGCCGCCATTCCCGCAAAGGCAGTGGTCTCGACAGGCCAGCGAATCCTTCGGCAAGCTCGGGATGAACGGACTTGCCTTATGCTTCCACCATTCAGGCGGCAGAGTGGGAAGAAACTCCTGAGATTCCAGTCAAGTTGGTCAGGACTATGTTTACAGGAATTGTAGAAGAGGTTGGCACCGTGGCTGCTTGTGAGGAGAACGGGCTTACCATGTCGGCCGGCCGGGTTTTGGAAGACCTGAAGCTGGGGGACAGTATCGCCGTTAACGGCACGTGCCTGACGGTAGTGGAGTTGGAGGGAGAACAGTTCCGGGTGGACCTGGCTCCCGAGACCCTGCGCCGCACCTCTCTGGGGGAACTTTCGGTGGGCAGCGTGGCCAACCTGGAACGCCCCCTGGCCGCGGGCGACCGGCTGGGCGGGCACATCGTTCAGGGGCACGTTGACGCCACCGGCCGCATTATGTCGATCAGGCCGGAGGGTGACTGCTTCATTTTCCGTGTTCGCGTGCCGAAGCGGCTGGCGCCCTACGTGGTGGAAAAGGGGTTCATCGCCGTGGATGGAATCAGCCTTACCGTGGTAAAGCGGGGGGCTGCGTCCTTCACTATATCTGTGATACCATACACATTCTCCCACACCAACCTGAAGGACAAGTCGGTGGGGAACAGAGTGAACCTGGAAGTGGATATCCTGGCCAAGTACGTGGAGAGCCTGCTGCCGAAGCAGGCAGGCCGGGACTAAGAAACTATCTCAAGACAGCTCGTAAATAATGAACAAGTTGGGGGCGATCGCATCGCACCATCTGTCGCCCCCATCCTAGCCTTCTCCCGTCAAGGGGGAAGGGACTTTTGAGATAGTTTCTAAGAGGGGTTAGGGGCAGGGCCGGTTTCAGAACCAGAAAATACGAGGAGACTGACAGACGCTATGCCTCTATCTAGCATGGAAGAGGCCCTGGAAGACCTCAAAGCTGGCAAGATTCTTATAGTCGTCGACGACGAGAAGCGGGAGAACGAAGGCGACCTGGTGGTGGCCGCGGAGAAGGTGACGGCGGAGACCGTCAACTTCCTGGTTAAGTACGGTCGGGGACTCCTGTGCATGCCCATGAAGGAAGACCGGCTCACGGAACTGGGCATAAAACTGATAGACAGCGAAAACGCGGTCCACGATATGCCGACCGCCTTCACCATGTCGGTGGACTTCAAGGTAGGAACCACCACGGGCATTTCCGCCGCCGACCGGGCCGCTACCATCCAGGCGCTAGTAGACCCGGAAGCCAGGCCCGAAGAGTTTTCCCGACCCGGGCATTTGTTCCCGCTGCAGTACCACCCCGGCGGCGTTATGGTCCGCCCCGGCCACACGGAGGCGATTGTTGACCTTTGCGACATCGCGGGTATGTACCCGGCGGGCGTGGTTTGCGAAATTATGAACGAAGACGGGTCCATGTCCCGCCTGCCGGACCTGGAAGTTTTTGCCGCCGAGCACGGGCTTAAGATTTTGAGCATTGCCCAGATCATCGCCTACCGCCGCCGCTACCAGGTGGAGATAAAGCAGATAGCCGAGGCGCGGATGCCCACCAAGTACGGTGAGTTCAAGGCGTACGCCTACGAGAGTCCCTATGACCCGGGTGAGCACATTGCGCTCACGATAGGGGAGTGGGAACCCGACGAACCGGTGCTTACCCGCATCCACAGTGAGTGCCTGACGGGGGATGTGTTCGGCAGCATGCGCTGCGACTGTGGGGAGCAGCTTGAATTGGCGCTGAAAAGGTTGGGAGAAGAAGGCAAAGGCGCCCTGTTGTACATGCGGCAGGAAGGGCGCGGCATTGGCCTGCACAACAAGATCAAGGCCTATTCCCTGCAGGACGGGGGCGTGGACACCGTTGAGGCCAACAAAATGCTGGGCTTCGACCCGGACACTCGCCACTACGGCGTCGGGGCGAAAATCCTTTCGGACCTGGGTATTCAGCGGGTGCGACTGCTGACCAACAACCCCAAGAAGCTGATAGGGCTTTCCGGGTCGGAAGTGGAAGTGGTGGAGCGGGTGCAGCTTGAAGCGCCGCCCAACGAGGAGAACCGCGGCTACCTGGAAACCAAGCGCACGAGGATGGGGCACATCCTGGGTTCCTGTTCCTAACGGAACTAATCGCGACAAAAGGATTGGGGCAGACCTGCGCAGGTCTGCCCCTTTTGTTTTGCGCCGGGCAGGCCGTTAGCTGAGCTGGGAAATCAGGTAGGCTTCGATGAAGTCGTCCAGGGCGCCGTCCAGGACGGCGTCCGGGTTGGTGCTCTGGAAATTGGTGCGGTGGTCCTTTACGGACTTGTAGGGATGGAGCACGTAGCTGCGGATCTGGTTGCCCCATTCGGCGGCGACGCGTTCGCCCCTCAATTTGGCCAGTTCCTCGGCGCGCTGCTCGTTCTGGCGGGCCAGCAAGCGGGCGGTGAGGATTCGCATGGCGTATTCCCGGTTCTGGTGCTGGGAGCGCTCC
>JAJEDS010000212.1 GCA_022821365.1 Dehalococcoidia bacterium
TGCCAGTAGCAGGCTTTCAGCCCCATTTCGGCGGCGGTCTCCACGGACAGGTCTGTGGAAACGGTCATCCACAGCGGCGGGTGGGGCTTCTGGAACGGGCGGGGCGTAACCCGCAGGGCGGTAACCTGTTCCTGGTCCCGCCAGGCCGGGTCCGGCGGGTAGGCTGGATGGGAAAATTCAGTACCGGCGGCGGGGAAGGTGTAATTTGGGCCCTGGTGCTGGAAGAACTCGCTGGTCCAGATCTTTCGCACAATCTCCACCGTCTCTGCGAACAGCTCCCGGTTTTCAGCGTCCCGGCGGGGGTCGGCGTTTGGGTGGAACTGGGGGCCCTCGTAGGGCCAGATACCCCGGCCGAACCCCACCTCGACGCGACCCCTGGTCATATTGTCCAGCATGGCGATGTCTTCGGCCAGGCGTATGGGATGCCACCAGGTGGCGATGTTGGCCATTTGGCCGATGCGTATGGTGGAAGTGCGGGCTGCCAGGTCCGCCCCCAGCAGAATGGGATTAGGCAGGTCTCCAATACCATAGGGGCCAAAGTGATGTTCCCCCAGCCACATGGTCTCGAAGCCAAGTTCCTCCGCCATGATGGTCTGCTGCCGCAGATTGTCCACCATTTCCGCCGCGTCAACGGCATCACCGGCCGATGCCGCCACAGTGGTAAATGCGGCAAACCTCAAATTGGCACCTCCGGGGGCTTAGCCCTGGCCATTGTCGGGGGGCGACTAATTACAGTACCAAGTTTCTTGCAATTATTGTCCCAGTTTGGGTGCCAGGGGGCAAATGTGCGTTGTTATGCAAGCGGGGAATTGCGTACGGGTTTCAAGAGTTTAGGGCACTGTAGCAATCGAAATCGGGAAGTATGGGTTGGGGTGAAGAGCGGGTTGAAGTAGGCGGTGATATTGCGTTGACCTTGTGGTAAAAGCTTCCCTTTCGCATTTCTGTTAGAATTTCCCCAGTTTATCCCCTTAAGAGTCTTGGAGACTCCGCAAGCCAAGAGGCCTGGCAATTGGATTTTCCAGGCAGATGAAGGCGTTGCTGGTTTCCTCCATCCCAAACGTCAGTCTAGTCTGGCTGGAGTTCATTAAAGGTCTCAAACTCGTTAAGGGCAAAAAGGGCAAGTGCTTATGGGTGGACGAAAGAAACTGTTAATCCTTACTCTAGTGGTGGTAGTTGCCTCGGTTTCGACACTCGTGGCGTTGCTATTCTTGCCGCTGAAGATGGTCATTCTGGTCGGTGGAGTGGCAGTCATTTTGCTGCTGTCTATCACGACGGGACCGGCGAGGCACCGACGGGACGCGATGTCCAAGGCCCAGGCGGAGGCGGCCCAACGGGGAGACCAGGCGGCGTTTATGGACAGTCGGGGCCACGGCTCCGGGTGGTAACCGGACGCAGCATTCACACTCGGTCGATAGAGGAAGGTGGTTATGGGTGGCAGGAAGAAACTGTTGATACTTACGATAGTGGTGGTAATTGTTTCGGTTTTGACGATGGTGGCGTTGCTGTTCCTGCCGCCGTTGCTTGCCATATTGGTGGGCGGAGCGGCGGTTATTTTGCTGCTGTCCATCACGGCTGGCCCAGCGAGGCGCAGGCACGATGCGGTATCCAAGGCACAGGCGGAGGCGGCGCAGCGGGGAGACCAGGCGCCATTCCTGGGAGACCGGCACGACCACACTTTCTAGCGACTCCGCGAACGGAGGCAGCCAAGCAACCAGGACTGCTCATGGCCTCCATGCCGATCGACAGAGGCTAATTCAGGTGAGGATTCGCAGGCATAAGCTTTTGAACTGGGGCGAGGGCGGGTTTGAAACCCGCCCCTACTAATTTAAGCCACCCAAGCCGAGACACCATTTCCTCGTCTTCCCTTCGAGGGGGAGAGGTGTTCTTCAGACAGGTTTCCTATTCGCTCTCCCCTATTTTCCTGGCCAGGGCCATGAGGGCTTCGTCGGCGCCCCGGTCGCCCAGCAGGGACAATCCCACGGGCAGACCGTCAACCTCGGCCAGGGGCAAGGAAATCTGCGGCCGGCCCGTGTTTCCCGCTATTGATGTCAGGGCGCTGTTGCGCAGGCGGACTTCGTGGCGCAGCGATACGGGCTGGCCCGTGGGCGGCGCGGGGCTGATGGTGGTGGGGAGACACATCACCTTATTTCCACCCTGGAATACTTCATTCATCCGGGCCACGATATCCTCCCGGCACAGTTGGGCGGCGGCAACCTGCTCGTCGGTTACTGACCGGGCCGTAACGTAGCGGTCCGACACCTCGAAACTGAAGGCGGGGTTGACCCTGTCGATCCACTCCCGCACCGCTTCCCAGGCTTCCCGGCTCTGGAGTATCTGCTGCTGATTGGACCAGTCGGTCAAACTGGTGGGAGACAGTCGCACCGTGGTTACTGCCTCGAACATGGGTTCAAGCCCCTCGACGGCGGCGGTAAGGGCGGCGCCGGTTTTAGGTTCGGCCAGCGCAAAGGCGTCTTCGGCGATGACCAACTGCGAGGGCAAAGCGGGTTCGGCGGCGGAAGCCAGCAGGACCCGGCCCACTCGCTGGAAGGTGTCGGGGTCGCGGGCGAACCAGCCAATGGTGTCGTAGCTAGGGGCCTGGAGCAGCATACCGCCCCGGGGGATGCGGCCATGGGTGGGACGCAGGCCGTACAGTCCGCAGAAACTGGCCGGCACCCGAACCGAGCCGCCGGTATCGGACCCCAGGGCAAAGTCCACCAGTTCCCCGGCTACCGCTGCCGCCGACCCACTGGAAGAACCGCCGGGCACTCGGCCCGGGGCGCGGGGATTTGCCGGCGTGCCGTAGTGGACGTTTTCGCCGAATATGCCCCGGGTCAGTTCGTCGGTGATGGTCTTGCCGGCCAGTTCGGCGCCGGCGTCCAGGAGTTTCTGCACCACCCAGGCGTTGGCTTCGGCCGGGGCGTGGGTGGCAGCCCAGGCGGGATTTCCGCCGCCCGTAACCTTCCCTGCCACGTCGAAGATGTCCTTGGACGCGAAGGTGAGGCCGGCCAGGGGACCATCGCCGCCGGGCAGCCAGGTATCGTCGCCGGGGACGAAGGCGTTGAGGGTGTCGCTGACGGTGCGGCGGACATGGGTCATGGGACCCTCCTGTGAGCGAATCAGGAATTCTGCCTGACAAGAAAACGGCCCGCAAAACGGGCCATTCTTCTATGGTCTGGGATTGCCGGAGCGGCCTAGCGGCGCTGGCGGCGGCGGCGGCGGGCGGCGCGCTGGGCGGCCAGGCGCTCTTTCTGGGCCTTGGACCGGAAGAACCGGCGGTCCTTCAACTCACGCAGGATACCGGCGTGCTGCACCGACGCGCGGAACCGGTTGACCAGACTTTCGGGGGTTTCGCCTTCGCGGGGTGTTACAAATGCCATGCAATGCTCCTTTGCCCTTTGGAGGTTGTTATTGACGAAAGCGTACCACAAGGTTCAAGGGCAGGCAAGGCGGCGATACAGGTGTTACCGTTCAGTATTGGGAGGACCCGCCTGGCCTCCGGAACCGTTCACGAACTCGCCGTCGGCCATTTCCAGGCGGCGCGTGCACATGGCGGCCAAAGCAAGGTCGTGGGTGGCGGTGATGACGGTAACGCCGCGCTCCCGGGCAATGTCGCGCAGGATGGTGGCGATGGTAATGCCGGTTACGCTGTCCAGTTCGCCGGTGGGTTCGTCGGCGAACAGGACGGAAGGACCGGCTACCAGGGCGCGGGCGATGGCTACCCGCTGCTGCTCGCCGCCGGACAGTTCGTAGGGCCGGTGGCCGGTGCGGGAACCCAGTCCCACCAGTTCCAGGGCCTCGGCCGCTTTCTGGCGGCGTTCCCGCCAGCCAGCGCCGCCGATGTGCAACGGAAGTTCCACGTTTTCGAAGGCGGAGAGCAGGGGTATCAGGCCGAAGGACTGGAAGACGAAGGCGATGCGCGTGCGGCGCAGGTCCACAAGCTGGGCTTCGGAGAACTCGCCCAGGTTGCGACCCTCGAAGATCACGCCCCCTTCATTGGGCTGGTCCAGGCCGGCCAGCAGGTTGAGCAGCGTGGTCTTGCCGGAGCCGGAACGGCCGGTGATGGCCAGGAACTCGCCGGGCATTATGTCAATGTCAACCCCGTTGACGGCGGTAACCGCCTGGTCGCCGGAGCCGAAGACCTTGACCAGGGCTCGGGCGGAGATGACGCTGGAAGCGGGAATGGGGGCTGGCGCCGCCCCTTCGGTTGCCCGGGGAGTTGGAAAGGAAGACCGATTCATTGGCTGGTGCTCCTGGTTTTGTAACTGTTCCCCAATTTACCTGGATTAACCTGTACGATGGCAAGCCACGGATGGGATTTGAGGCTTAATCCCCCTCGTTCTCTCGGGACGGGCGACGGAACATGGCGTGGGGATCGGGGGCCTGGGATTCCGGCTCGGCGGTCGCCGCTACGGGTTCGGGTTCGGATTCGGGTTCTGGCGCAGGTTCCAGCCCGTCTACAGCGGGCGGGGGCGCCGCGGGTTCCGGTTGCCGTTCTGGCTGGAGTTGTACCGGAGCGGGACCGGCGTCCGGGCGACCGGCGGGGCGAATGGTTACCTGTCCCTCCAGGTAGTCGGCGGCGGCCAGGCCGGCGAGACCACTGCGGCGCAGTTGCTCCACATGCTCCGGCGGAAGTTGCAGGCGGCCCACCCGGTCCACAACCAGGTACTCCTGCTGCACCAGGTCGCCGGCGCGCCGGTAGGTGGTCTGCATGAAACTTTCAGCGCTGATGCGGCCATCGCGGATGTGGACCACCCGGCCAACGTGGCGAGCGACACCAGGATAGTGGGTCACCACCACCACGGTGACTCCAAAGGCCTGGTTCATCCGCTGCAGCAGGTCGAATATCTCGTCGGCCATCTGAGTGTCAAGCTCGCCGGTGGGCTCGTCGGCCAGCAACAGGGGCGGGCGGTTGGCCAGGGCCACGCCAATGGACACGCGCTGCTGCTCGCCGCCGGATAGCTGGTCGGGGTAGCGATGGGCCATGGCCTCCATGTGCATGGTGGCCAGCAGTTCCTCGCTGCGCTGGCGGCGCTGGACACGGGGGACCTTGGCAATGGCCATGGGCAGTTCAATATTGTCCCGCACGTTAAGATAGGGGACCAGGTTGCGAGAGGTGGACTGCCAGACAAAGCCCACCTCCTGGCGGCGGTAGATGACCAGTTCCCGGTCGGAAATATTCAGCAAGTCCCGGTCGCCGACCCTCACCTGTCCCGCAGACGGTCGTTCCAGGCCAGCCAGGATGTTGAGCAGGGTGGTCTTGCCGCTGCCGCTGGCGCCCACGATGGCAGTTACTTCGCCCGGGGCAATCTCCAGGTCGACGCCCCGCAGGGCCACCACTTCCAGGTCGGCCAGTTTGAAAATTTTGAACAGGTCCCGGCATTCCACGTAGGCAAGCGGGTGACCGTCGGGGCCGATGGCTACCGCCGGAGCTACCGGCTGGGGACTGGGATTTCTCTGTGTGTCGATGGCCATTGTAAAGACCTGCCGTTCAGTTCTTATTCAAGGATATCACCCGGCTTCACCGGCGCGCAGCACTTGCTGGATGTTCAGCCTGGTCGTGAACCAGGCCAGCCAGACAACATTGCCGACGGCCACGGCCGCCAGGGCCAAGTAGGCCACGGCCAGGGTCAGCCAGTTGGTTTGAAGGGCCATGGGCGGAGTGACCCTGACACCGCCCTCGGAGACCTCTAGCACCGGAAGGAGGGTTGCGCCAATCTGCTGCCCGGCCCAGGTCCCCAGGGCCACCCCGCAGATTACCATCAGGAGCAGGTTGAACCAGACCATGCCGTTCAATTGCCCGGCTGAGGTGCCAAGCGTGCGCAGCAGGGCGAATTCGGTGCGGCGTTCTCCCGTGTCCACGTAGGAAAAGAGAACCACCCCGGAGGCGCTGGCCAGAACCAGGGCCAGGAACATCAGGGCCAGCAAACCTCCCCAACTGGCGTTGGCCAGGGGCTGATCCACCCGCCGCCGTATTTCCTCCGTGGCAATCAGGGAGTCCTCCACCGTCAGGCCCATATCTTCCAGGGTACGGGTCAGCGCCTCCCTTGCTGCAAATTCGTTGGGAGCGGATGCCCATACCTCGTTGGGGCCCGAACCGGGACGGCGGCCCAGGCGGTCGTTGTAGAAATTGAGGGCTTCCAGGTCCAGCACTATGAAAGGCTGGTCGCGGGGGTCTAGCGTGGGGAAGTAGTCGGCCACCGCCGCCACCCGTATGGGGAAAGCCAGGTTGGCCGTGGCGATGCCGATTGTGTCGCCCACACCGATGTCGGCCAGTTCCAGGACACTCGGGGAGACGATGGCGGCCACGGGTGCATCAGGCGGACCGGGGCGGATGGCGCGAAGGCTGACACCGCCGGGTGCCCAGCTGTAGGCCGCGGATTGCTGGCCGCCGCCCCGGCTGACGGCCTGGCTGGACTCCAGGGCGTAAAGGCCGGGGCGAGTGTAGTCTTCCGCCACCCGCCAGTTGGCCAGCGACTGGAAATCCTCAATCAGCATCTCACCGTCGGGCGTAATGGCGGACAGATCGTCCATGAACAGAACTCCCGGGTCGCTGATGCCAAATCGGCTGAATACCTGGATGTTGACCAGCGTAAAGGGAGGTGCAACGCTGGGCGGAGGCCGGTTGCTGCGGGAGCGCAGCGGCTCAATGTCTCCGGATATCTTCTGCCAGCCGGGGTCGCCGGGCTGTCCGATGATGGCGTCAAAGGTATAGCCGGTACTGTCCCGCAGGCGGGCGCCCACGGCCAGGCGGGCGCCGGGCTGGCCGGGATTGGCCCACAGGGACAGGCCGGTGGCGTCGGCGGGCAGGAGGATGCCACCACCTCCGCCGGTCAGGGCCGCGGGGGAAATCTGCAGTTCTGCGGGCTGCCGCTGTTCGTTCAGCCCGGGCGGCGGCTGGATGTCCCGCATCAGTTCCCCCAGTGGCTGCCCGTCGGCGAAGTCCGGGCGGAACCAGGCTACCCGGTGGAACCGCGAGGTATCCACGGCCAACAGGTCGAAGCGTTCGCTGCTGAAACCCTGGGTCAACAGGTTGCCGGTCTGCCGGGAAACCTCCACCGTGCGCAGGCCCGGTACTTCCTGCAATTCCCTGTCGTCCAGGCCAAGGGTGGCCACGGGCTGGCGATTACCGGTGTGCTGAATTCTCACGTCGGCGCCGACCTGGTAGCGGGCCCGGTCTTCCTGGCTGCGCTCCAGGGTGGAGCCGAAGGCGCTGCCGATTACCCCCAGCGCTGTTGCCAGCATCAGAAGCACCACCAGGCTGCCAGGGGCTATGGGGTCGCGGCCCACGCGGCGCATACCCTGCACCAGCCAGACCGGACCGATGGGTTCGATAAGTCTGGCCAGCAGGGCGACGGCCAGGGGGAAGAACCGCAGTACAATCAGGCCCAGGGCCAGCAAGCCCAGGACGGGGCCCAGGAGCAGGGTGAAGTCGATCTCCAGTTCGCCCCGGCCCACGGGACGCAGCAGGAAGGAGCTACGGCTCTGTATCTGCCACCAGATCAGGCCGATCAGGGCCAGGAGCAGGAAGTCCAGGTAGTAGCGGTGAAGCAAGGGGGCGCGGGCCGGACGGGCACCGGCCTGGCGGAACTCCACAATGCCCTGGCGGGCAGCCACCAGGGTGGACAGGGTAAGCACAATAACGGAAAGCAGGGCCCCGGCCGCCCCCAGGAGGAAGGCGCGGGATGACAGGACGATGAGGATTCCATCTCGCTGGACGTCGAAGAACAGGCTGCCGAGGATGCCGGCGACCGGCGCGGCCAGGAGAGTGCCAACGATCACCGCCGGCACAGCCAGCAGCAGTCCTTCCACGAAGACCATCAGGCCCACCTGGGGCGTGGTGGCGCCTCGGCTCTTGAGCATGGCAATTTCGGCGCTGCGGGACCGGATGGTAAGGGCGGATACCAGGGCCAGATAATCGGCCAGGATGCCTACCACCAGGAATACCATCAGGTAAAGGGGAATACGGGACAGGACAAGCTGCTCCGAATACTCATCTAGCACCCGGTCCAGCTTCAGGGAAACGGTGGAATTGTCCAGGAGAGAAACCACGTCCCGCCGCATCAGGCGGATGCTCTGCTGAATCTCGTCCACCTCGTCGAAGCTGAAGCCCTGCCGGTCCAGGTCATAAATCCAGGTTACGTTGGAGTAGATGCCGGGGTATCTGGTTGCCACCTGCTGCAGGATGCCGGCTTCGGTTGTGAACATAGGGACGGTGGGCCAGTCGCCGTTGTGATTGCTGAAATTGTGCTGGCGGCCGTACCAGAAGTCGTCCTCGGGTTCAATGCGCTCAAAGATTCCAACGACCCGCACGTCTATGGTCTTCTCCTCCGTGTTGCCGGTGGCGGGGTGGGCGGAAAGGACTTCGCCCAGGGCTATGTCCACCATTTCGGCCCCCTGCCTTTCGAGGACCACTTCCAGGGGTTGGCCGGAAACCCCGGGCGGCTCGGCGGGCCAGCGTCACTCCAGCAGGGTACTGCGGTCTTCGTCGAAAAGACGGGTCATATACTGGATGCGGCCCCGGGGCCGGGCGTCCTGCTCCAGCTCAAAGCGGGCATCGCCGGTATAGAAAAAGGTGGACGTTTCCAGAAGATGCGCGCGGTCGGCCACGTAGGGATCGAAGACCTGGGTTACTCGCTGGTCGACCAGGTCCAGGCTCCTCTCGTAGATGGAGGTGCGCTGGGCGGCGATGGTGGGCTCTTCCAGGTTGGTAAAGATGCGGACCCAGAAGTTGACATCGCCGGCCTCGGCTTCCCGCAGGGTGCGACGCAGGGCGGCCTCGGCCAGCAGGTCCGAAAAGACGACGCTGCTGGACAGCAGGGCGACGGAGAGCAGGATGCCGAGAAACAGCACCAGTTCCAACCGCCACGCTGTGGCGATTCTCCGCCGAGCCATTGTGTAGGCCAGTTGCAGAAAGGACATACTACCTCAGGAAGGGATGCCTTGGCCGTCGGACCGGCAAAACCGGAATTCTCCGGGTTGAAGGGAGCGCCTTCATCCCGTCAATGCCTTCCTCCGTCGATGAGGAAACGCCTCTTGGCCGGCTGCTTACCACCGTACCTAGACTCTGCTGCGAAGTATATCAGAGACCCTCAGGCGCCCCACGGTTGTGGCCGCCACCACGGTTGCCAGGGTAGCCGCGATGGCCAGGTTAACGATTACCAGTAGAATCAGCCAGGCCTGGACGGTGAATACCATCGGCGGGATTATGGGCAGGCCGCTGGGAGTCAGCCCCATATAGCCCAGGGTCCAGCGCCCCAGGTAGTAGCCAAGGACGGCGCCGGCGGCCAGGCCAATGCCCGCCACCAGCACCCGCTCCAGCACCAGCAGGCTGACAAGCTGGTTGCGGGAGAATCCCAGGGCGCGGGTTACGGTCAGTTCCACCCTGGCGCCGTTGACGGCAACTATGGCGTGGGTAGCCAGCGCCAGGGTTACCACCAGGGTAAGGGTGCCCAGCCCCAGCAGGGTCAGGCCGTTCCAGCCACCGCCGGCCAGGGGGTCCTGGCTGTATCGCTCCAGCAAAACGGAGCGGTCGCGGATGCTGGCGGAAACGGACGTTGCCTCCCGCACCGAGCGTATGGCTTCCTCGGTTTCCACCCCATCTTCCAGGGCTATCCAGTACTCGCGGGGCGGGTCCACGTTGCCCCGGGGGATACGGGATGTATAGTCTTCCAGGGATTTCAGGGACACCAGCAGGAAGGGAATGTTCCGCTGTTGCATAGTTGGGAAGTGGGAAACGCTTTCCTGCAGCACCACTGGCACCAGTTGGCGGCCCAGGTCCAGCCGCAGGGTCTGGCCCTGGGGCAGGTTGGGGCTGCCGACGGCGGCCAAGGGAAAGTCTCCGGGCGGGATGAGAATGCCCCTGGCGTCCTGGAGCAATGGGTCTTCCCAGGTGAACTCCATTCCCAGCCCATCGTCGCGTCCTGCCTGGGAAGTAACGATAGCGCGGTCGCTGGCGTCACCATCGTGAGGCAGGGCGACCCAGCGACCCACGTCGTCGAAGTTCTCGATTACCTGTTCATCGGGCTGCCCGGACCCGGGCTTCAGCTTGACTGTAATGTCATCCAAATAGATGGACCCGGGCGGCATCCGGTAGAGGGAGCGGCCCACGAAATACAGGGTAACTACGTTAAAGGGCGGGTCCAGCCACACCTTTTCCAGGGGTAAGGGAGATTCATAATAGGTCCACCGGTTTCCCTCTTGGGGCCGCAACAGGCCGCCGGGAGAGAGTTCCACCTCGCCCATATCCAGGTTTTCGTGGCTGCCGTCAGCATCGGTTATGCGCAGCCACATACTCTGGGACTGCTGGACGGAACTTTCGGCAAAGGTCTCGGTGTTCACCCAAACCCCGATGCTCTCGGCGTCTTCAGGTATGGGTATGCCGGAAGGCAGGTTGCCGCTGAGGTCGGGCAGGCGGGACTGGCCCCGGCGCAGCGGCGTTACCAGTTCGGACAGGGTCTTGCCTGAGGCCGAAAAGTCCTCGCGGTACCAGGCTATGTTGGCCAGGGAAACCGGGTCGAAGGCCAGCAGCCCCGCCGAAGAACCGGGGATGGCGTCCAGCAGGGTAACGGAATCACGCTTTACCGGAGTGAAGGAATGTACCACCGGGCTGGAAGCCAGGTTATCCACCGTGTCGCTCGTGGGGGCAATGATGTGGACTTCCAGGTCGCCGCCGGCCCGGTACAGCGCCTGTTCCTCCTGGCTGCGGCCCAGGGTGGACTGGAAGGACGCGCCGAAGACGCCAAGGGCGGCGGCCAGCATCACAATGACGGTCAGGGAACCGTAGGGAAGGGGGTCCCGCGCCACGCGGGACAGGGCAAAGGCGGCCCAGGCCGGGGCCGCCAGCCTGGCGACCAGGGCCAGGACCCGCACGGCCAGGGGCAGCACACGCAGCACCAGGAAGGCGGCGGTCAGCAGCGCCAGGGAAGGGGCCACCAGCAGGCTCAGGTCAAGCTGGTTGTCGCCGGTGGCCAGGGTGCGCTGCAGAAAGCTGCCCCGCTGCTCTATCTGCCACCACACTATGCCCAGGGCAATCACCACCAGTGCATCTATGTAGTAACGCTGCAGGAAGGGAACGGTGGGCGGGCGGGCCTTTTCCCGCAGGAAGTCCAGCAGGCCCAGCCGCGTCAGGTTGAAGTTGGCGGCCAGCAGTACGGCCAGGCTCATCAGACCGCCCACGGCGCCAAAGATAAACATATCGGCGCGCAGGCCCACTTCCAGAACCTCGGTGCCGCCCTTGGGGTTGATGGTTCCAAACAGGACCAGCTGGAAAATGAGCATTGCCAGGAAGGGACCAACCACGGCAGCAGCCGCCACCAGCAGGGCCTCGGCCAGGGTGATAACTCCACCAACCTGGAGCATGCTGGCGCCCCGGCTGCGCAGAAGGCCGGCCTCCTCGCTGCGGGTCTGGGCCAGCAGGCCGGTAACCAGGGCGAGGAAGTAGAGAATGACCACCACCACCAGCGAGATGAACAGGTATATGGGAGCGCGGGCCCTGGTTACCGCCCGCTGGTACTGGGCCAGCAGGCCCGTGTCCCTGCTGTTCTCCAGCCGGGTCAGGATCAGGGAACGAGGGACCTGCTTGTTAATGTCGGTTTCCATGCCCTCGAAGTCGTCGCGGGCAGGCTGGACCAGGTCGGCGTTGAGGACGTCGGTATTGAGGTAAAGGTACCAGCCGAAATCGCCTACCAGGGTGGGATAGCGGGCGCCAATGCCGTTGAAGAAAAGCTCCTCCGGCACGTACATGGGCATCAGGACTATTTCGCCGGCCTCCTGCGGGCCGAAATAGTCGTAAAACCCCATCCAGTATTCTTCCTCGATGTCCAGGGGTTCGATCAGACCAACGACTTCGACATGGATCTGCTGGTCCAGGTCGGAACGGTAGGGCAGGATGATCGCCTCGGATCCCAGTTCCCAGAACATTACGGTGGCGGTGTCCTCGCCCACTGCTACTTCAATGGATAGACGGCCGTTATTCTCTTTTGGCGCCGGGGAAGGCCAGCGGCCGTCTATCAGGCGGACATGCTCCTGGAAGTCGGTCTTGAAGAAGGGGCGGGCGGACGGTGCGCCCAGGAGTTGGGACTGCCGGAAGGGTTCGTCAACAAGCAGAATTTCGGGCTGGGGCCGGCCGTATCGCTGGATGTCGCGGATCAGATAGCCCACGCGGTCGTGGACAATTTCCTCTAGGTTAGTGCGGAGAGTGTCATAGTCGGCCGGGCCCAAGGGACGGTTTTGCGCAATGATGTGGGTGTTCAGGATTTCGCGGGAGGTGGACGCCAGGCTGTGCTGGAGACCGGCCTCGGCCAGGGCGCGCGTGTAGACGGCGCCCAGCGACATGAGAGTTACCGCTGCCAGTACTCCGAAGCCGGTAATAACCAGCAGCGCCCAGGATGAGCGCAGGCGCCGGGGCAGAATCCAGAACAGCGAGCCAATCCAGTTCATATTTGACCCTATGGCCGAGGGATAGGGTAATATCTCAAGGAATCGGGATTTTGTCCAGTCAGAGCGCTGTCAAAGACCTGCCCCTCTGGCAGCCGGGCTGGCGGCAACAGGACCAGCCAAACTCTACTGGCCGGCCTGGCTGCTTCTCTGGGCGGCTTCAAGGCGGTCCTTTTCCTGTTCCCGCTGGTACCACATCACCATGACGATGCCGGCGGCAACAATGCTCATCATATCGCCCACCACCCAAAGGAGCAGGCCGCCAAGCTGCTGGTCAATTATGGCCGCCAGCGGAATTGGCTGGGGGAACTCGCCATAGGACTGGTACATCACGCCCCGGGAGAATGTGATGGCCGCGCCCAGCACCGTGTTGGGAAGCACAATCAGCCCGAGATACAGCACTCGCAAACCGTAGTGCATGCGGGACCGGTGGGGTTTCGGGTCTATAACGAGCCACCAGAAGAGAAAGCCGGAGAAGAGCATGGTGAAGTGCATCAGCTCATGCACCAGGTCGTTGCGGACCGCCGTGTCGTGGGGCAAGGGAAACTGCCAAAAGTAAAGGGCGCCCATGAAAATTCCCACGGCAACTACCGGATTGGTCAGGCGGTAGTAGGCGTGGCGCACCCAGGGTCTGCGCACCAGCGAACGGACGCCGCCCTGCAGCAGCCACAGGGGCAGCCCGCGCAGCATGGGAGTAAGCGGGGCGCCCAAAAGCACCAGCAGCGGGCCGATCATTCGGATAATCAGATGCTGAATCTGGTGGATGAAGAAATAATGCTCGGCCAGGGGGTCAATAGGCGATTGCAGGGCCAGGAAAATAACAAGCAGGCCGGAGAAGAAGGAAATCTTGTGCCAGACGTTTACCGGATGGCTGGGGTTGTCCCACTTGCCCAGCCCGTTGACGTAGAGGTAAGCCGCGGCAAACAGGAACAGGGTGGGCAGGGGATTGCCCGTGTTCCAGGCCAGCCACAGGTTGTCGCCGGGGTCTACACCCCCGTGGGCGTGGGCAACCGGGACGCCAACCAGAAACTGCCACGCGGCGACAGCGCCCAGCCCAACCAGTACCCAGCCTTTGAGGCAGATCGCACTGGGACCCCGTTGCTTTCCCCGGGGACAAGCATCCCGGTCGACCTCTCTGTTTCTCGACCCCAAGAGTGGAAGGAGGTTTCGAAGAAGTGATGTCGCGCTAGGTTGCATTGGCCGCTTCCCGCTGTTTCTGCGCGCGACGAATGGTCCATAGGACGTACAGCAGGCCGCATAGCAGCACTCCAGACATTCCGGCAAATACCACCGAACCTACCCAGTACTGCTTGGGCTGCGGGATGGCTACCGTGCCAACAACCGTGGCTTCCCGCCCCAGGGGCCCGTCCACTTCCACGCTCAAGTCCCACTGTCCAGGGTTTTCCAGCTTCATCCGGGCGCGGTAAATCTCGGGGTGTTCCGGCACTGGAAGGGCAGTAGCCCAACCGGTCTCGCCGGTCTCTTCGTGGATTGTGTGGATCTCAACGCTGGCGCCGGGCACCGGTTCCCCGGTGGCGGCATTCAAGACCGCCACGCTGACC
>JAJEDS010000255.1 GCA_022821365.1 Dehalococcoidia bacterium
GCACCCGCATTCCGGCAGTAGGGTTGCCATCCACCGTTTCGGGAATCGTAATCTTCGTCCGGTACCAGGCGAAAGTAAATCCCTTCGACTGGCGTTGAGGCAGGTCGGTGATGACCTCCCAGCCGGAGTCGTCGTAGTCCGCCAGCCTGGCCGGGCTTGGCTCGCCCGTCTCAAACACCAGACCCCCGTTCTCTTCGCCGGGCACATAGCCTACGGCTACCCGCCAGGTAGCGCCGGTGGCGGCTCGCCCCGATTCTTCACCCAGGTTGATCGTAACTCTTGGCATTTCAGTATCTCCTATTTTCTTATTTATCCACGAATATACACGAATGTTCACTAATGAAGGCAAAAAATCAGTGGTCATTCGTGTCCATTAGTGGATTGAATGACAATCAGTGTCGGTCGATGAACTCCAGGACCAGGCCGTTCCAGACGTGGGGGCGCTCCCAGAAACCGGCGTGGCCGGCGTCGGGCAGGGACACGAAGCGGCTGGTGGGGATGTGGTCGGACAGCAGCCGCATGAGCGCCGGTGGGGACAGCAGGTCTGCGTCTCCGGACAGGACCATCACCGGTACCTTGATGGTGGACAGGCGCTGGTAGGTAATGGGTTCTCGCAGGGGCTGGGCCGGCAAGGGGCCGTAGGGACGGCTGCCTTCCTGGATTTCCAGCCACCTTGCCGCGCCTTCGGAGTCACTGCCCCGGTAGGAGGGGCCCAGTTCCCGCAGGTCCTCGGGCAGGTCCTGGATTTGCTGGGGGCGAATCCGGCGCTGCAATTCCAGGTACTCCGCATCCTGCACGCCGCCGATGGTGTTGGCCGCCACCAAGGACCGGACCCGTTCGGGATGGGTGAGGGTGTAGTCCAGGGCGGGAATGGCTCCGGCGGCGGTGCCAACCAGGTGTACCCGGTCCAGGCCCAGGGCATCGAGAAGCGCGTGGAGATCGTCGCCGGCGAAACCGGGCTGCGGGCCCGAGTCCGTGGGACGGGAGCGGCCCCAGGTGCGGCGGTCGTAGGAAATGCACCGGTACCCGGCGGCGGTGAAGGCGGGCACCTGTTGTACCCAGCACTCCGTCGTGCCGGTGGCAGCGTGGAGCAGGATTACGGGCGTACCGGAGCCTCCCGTATCTTCGTACCAGAGGTCAACGCCGGGGAGGGAAAGGTAGGGCATGGGGGTTATTCTCCTTTGTGCGGTGTCGGGTGGAATCAAGGAAGGTCTGAGAGTCCAATTCTTACCCTCTGATACCGTCGTTCCCGCACAGGCGGGAACCTCGAAGATTGGGAGCTGGATACCGGCTTTCGCCGGTATGACGATGATTAATCGGACCAAATGGGATGTAACTGTCCAGGCCGGGGGATAAGGCCGCCCCGGCCCAGGTGGAATGTTATCATACACCCACGCAAAACCCGGCACTGACAACTTAACCTGAAAACCAACGGAGGTATCCCCATGGCAGAGCGTGTACCCATAGTTCCCGACGGCCTGGCCGCCAGCCCCGCCTTCTCCCCCGGAGTGCGGGTGGGTGAACTGCTGTTCGTATCGGGCCAGATAGCGCAGGGCGCCGACGGCCAGTTGGTGGGCGGCAGCGACTGCGCCGCCCAGACCCGCCAGGTAATGGCCCGCATCCGAACCATTGTGGAGGCGGCGGGGGCCACCATGCAGGACGTGGTGAAGATTACCACCTTCCTGGTGAACCTGGACGACTACCCGGGATTCAGCGCAGTGCGCTCTGAGACCTTCCCTGAAAACCCGCCGGCCAGTTCCACCGTGGTGGTGGCGGCCCTGGTGCGCCCCGAATTCCTGGTGGAAGTGGAAGCAGTTGTGCATATTCCGAATTAACATGGATGGACAGGATGAACAGGATTGGGTTGCTTGCAGGTACGGGAAGCTTCGTTCGGGGCAGCCAATCCAATCCTGTATATCCTGTACATCCATGTTTGAATCTACTGCGAGAGAGGTAAGAGATGAAACTGGCCAGATTCAGCGTTGGCCCCTGGGAAAGCTATGGGTTGGTTGAGGGAGACTCGGTGCGCGTCATCCAGGGCAGCATCTTCGGGGAGCACAACTTAACCGACGCGACCTATCCGCTCAGCCAGGTGAAGCTGCTGCCGCCCACCGTGCCCACCGCCTACTGGGCCGTGGGTCTCAACTACGCCGCGCACATTGCCCACCAGGAAGAGGCACTGGATGCCGAGCGCATCCAGCGAGACTCCTCCGCCTTCCGGCCCTGGCAGAAGGGGGCCAACTGCATCATCGGCCCCGGGGAGAACATTGTCCTGCCCGCCGAGTCGGACTACGTGCATTACGAAGGGGAACTGCTCATTGTCATCGGCAAGCCCTGCCGGCGGGTGTCGGTGGAGGATGCGCCCAACTTCATCCTGGGCTACTCCATCGCCAACGACGTCAGCGGCGAGGGTTCCTGGGCGGCGGACCTGTCCAACTGGCGTCGGAAGATGTGCGACACCTTCGGTCCGGTGGGCCCCTGGATTGAGACCGACGTGGACCCGCACAACCTGGATATAATCACCCGCCTGAACGGGCAGGAACACGACCGGGGCAGCACCTCGGGGATGATTTACGACTGCTACTACACGGTCAGCGGCATCAGCCAGTTCGTAACCCTGCGTCCGGGCGACATTATCCTTACCGGCGCCCCGGGGTCGGTGGAACAACTGCACCCCGGCGACGTGGTGGAGATAGAGATTCCGGGGATTGGGACGCTGAGCAACCCGGTGGTGGCGGAAGGGGGGTAGGCAAATCTCTTAGACTTCCAGAGTGTCGGGCCAATTGCCCGGGGTGGTGGGATTCCTGCCCCGGGTTTTTTCGGCTGGCAAATAAGGTTGTTCAGGAATATACTGGCGCTCCTTGTTTGACGGCTTATTTGACACGCTATCTGACACTCAAAATAGCTCATCAAAACGGGGAGATTAGATACAAAATGCGGCCCGTTCGCCGAAAGTTCCGGTTCTTGATTTCTTTTACTTGACGCGCTATTTGACAGTTTATTTGACGCATTCCGGTCGGTACCCGGGCCATAGTTCTCTAGCAAGAAACAGCCCCGCCTCGGCAGGAAGCGGGGTTAAGGTTCGGGCCGTATTTGCCAAGTAAGGGCGGGCTACCGCGCCGTGTTCCACAGTTCATAGAAACCTTCTCCGGTCAACGTACATTCCACCAATTCGTCAAGCTGACGCCGGTTGAGCTTCAGGCGTCTTGCGGTGTCGGCAACCACGAAATCGGGCAACCTTCCACGTGCCGAGTGGGAGAACTTGGCGGCTCTTATCTCGCCGTTTCCCGGAATGTCTATGAAGAAGTAAACATGATGGGAAGCCCTTTCTTCCTGTGCATTAAGTTTCCTTCTTAAAGCCCTTTGCAGGTCTCCTATGTCCATCCTTACTTGGCATATCTTCGATGAACCAAAGTTCGCAACGCCTTCAACTCATCAAGAGCTGAATCTGCGAGCCTGCCTTCTCTGGCCTCCAGGACTTCCTTGTAACCACTGAGGGATGTAAGCAAGTCATAGATTGCTTCCTTGGTGTTGCTGCCTACGCCGTACTCACTCACAGCCATGCAGGCCAACGCCACCGTCTCCTCTTTTGAAGTTTTCACCTGTACCATAAGGTCCCTGGTCAATTCCCAGGCGTCATCCCAGGAAAAGCCGGCAGGAACTAGGTACTCGGTCGAAGAATCCGGCGAATTGGTAGACACGTCAACAGGTTCAGTCATAATAAGCTCGGCTTGCACACACTAACAGACTAGCCACATTATACAGGCTACACCAGATTATTTCAGAATCAATGGTCGAGTTACTCGTTTTGCCGTAACTGTAATAGCGCTTCCACCCCACCCCTTTGATACCCTGCCCCCTTTCACGCTATACTATTCTCCGGGCCTGGCGCCATTGGTGCGTGCGCCAGGCCCCCGTTTTGTCAGCTATCTTCAACCAGTTGCGGGAGGCCCGGGGTGGAATTCAATATTGCAGTGCTCAGCGGCGACGGCATTGGACCCGAAGTTACCGCGGAAGGGGTCAAGGCCCTGGAGGCCGTGGGCCGCGCCTTCGGCCACACTTTTAACCTGGAATACGGCGACGTGGGCGGTATTTCCATCGACCGGCATGGCGTCCCCCTGACCCAAGAGGTGCAGGACCTGGCCGGTTCCGCTGAGGCCGTCCTTTTCGGCGCGGTGGGAGGGCCCAAGTGGGACGACCCGTCGGCAACGGTCCGCCCGGAAGACGGGCTGCTACAGCTTCGCGCCCACCTGGGGGTCTTCGCCAACATACGCCCCGTCAAGGTGTACCCCAACCTGGTGGAGTCCAGTGTCCTCAAGCCCGAGGTGCTGGAGGGAGTGGACATGGTGGTGGTGCGGGAACTGACCGGCGGCCTCTACTACGCCGAACCCAAGGGCCGCCACGAAACGCCCCAGGGCTGGACGGGCGTGGACACCATGCGCTACAGCGAGGCGGAGATTGAGCGGGTGCTTAGGGTAGGCTTCGAGCTGGCCCGGGGCCGCCGCAAGAAGCTGGCCTCCATCGACAAGGCCAACGTGCTGGAGTGTTCCCGCCTGTGGCGGATGATCGCCACCCGCCTGGGCGAGGAGTACCCGGACGTGGAACTGGAGCACGTGCTGGTGGACGCCTGCGCCATGCAGCTGGTGCAGCGGCCCTCCCGCTTCGACGTCATCGTGGCGGAAAACACCTTTGGCGACATTCTCACCGACGAGGCGGCGGTGCTGTCGGCCTCCATGGGGCTGCTGCCCTCGGCCAGCCTGGCGGACGTACCTATAGAAGGCCGCAAGATTCCCGGCTTCTACGAACCCATCCACGGCACGGCGCCAGACATTGCCGGCCAGGGCATCGCCAACCCGGTGGCTTCCACCCTCAGCGTGGCAATGATGCTGCGGTATTCCCTGGGCCTGACCGAAGAGGCGGCCAGCGTGGAGCGGGCGGTGGACCAGGCGCTGGAGGCCGGCCACCGCACCCCGGACATCGCCGTCGAAGGAACCCACCGCGTGAGCACCACCGAAATGGGCGACCTGATAGCTCATGCAATTACGAATTAGCAGTTACGAATTACGAATGAATGTTGCGGGTTGGACGGGCTTGTAGTTCCAGCAATTGGCGCCATTACCCCAGGAAATCTGAAGAGGTCCTGGCCCCATCCGTAATTCTTAGCTCGTAACTTCTGACTCAAGGAGAACCATGCCTTTCGTTCCCCACGAGGTTGGCTTCATAATCTCGGTACCCGTATTTCTGGCCAGCGCGGTCGCCGTAGTCTTCCTGGGAGTGCAGCTTGCCAAGTACGGCGATGCCCTGGCTACCCTCACAGGCTGGGGACGGCTTTTCGTGGGGAGTATCCTGGTGGCCCTGGCAACCTCCCTGCCCGAGTTGTCGCACAACTTCACGGCCGTCCGCATTGACGAGCCGGAACTGGCATTGGGCGACGTCCTGGGATCGAACATCGTGAATATCCTGGTCCTGGCCGTGGTGGCGCTGCTCTTTGGGGGCAGGCGCTTTCTGCAGCAGGTGGCCCCGGAACAGGGCTACCTCATTGTGCTGGCCGCCATTATGACCGGCCTGGCAGTGATGCTGGCCGCCTGGCACGCCCTGGCGCCCGGGCCCCTCACCGAAGCCAATCTATGGCAAATTGGCTTCTCCTCCATCTTTCTGCTGGTGGTCTATGTCATTGGTATGCGCCTGGTTTACCAGCATCCTGCGGTCTCACAGGAAGAGGGTGAGGACGACGTGGGAATTTCCCTGGGCCGCGCCTGGGTTATGTTCGGCATAGTTTCCCTGGGGGTGGTCGTATCGGGCATTTTCCTGGCGCAAAGCGCGGCCTGGATTGCGGAAGCCTCCGGCGTTTCTTCGGGAATTGTGGGCATCCTGGCGGTGTCCATCGTTACCAGCATGCCGGAAGTCTCGGCGACCATCGGCGCGGCGCGGCTGGGGGCGGCAGACCTTGCCGTGGCCGGCATTTACGGCAGTTGCGTATTCAACATAACCATCCTGGCCTATTCCGACTTTTTCCTCCGTAGCGGTGTCATCCTGAATACTGCGGAACCGGCACATTTCGTAGCCGGAGGCATCGCGGTGGGCCTGATTCTGTTTGGCGGGCTGCTCATCTGGGGGTGCCACCGTTTCTCCCAGCCCGTAATCGTTACGGGGCTGGCGTTGATAGCGGTGGTGTACCTGCTGGGAGCGGTGCAGGTGGCGCTGCTGGGGGCGCCGGGCTGACGGGTGGGTTATCGACTAATGGGCACGACCAAGCAGCGACCACGACCCCGCAAAGAGCGACGAACCCTACCCTCTAACGAGGCAAACAATTGGAACTGATACTCGTCAGACACGGCGAAACCGATGCCAACCGCCTGGGAATCCTGATGAGCAGCGTCGGGGGCCCGTCGCTGAACGCCACAGGCAAGGCCCAGGCCGCCGACATTGCCGCTGCCTTGAAGGCCAAACCGGTCGCCCACCTTTACAGCAGTCCGGCGCGGCGAGCTAAAGAGACAGCCGAGATTGTTTCCCAGGCTATTGAAGCACCATTATCCGAGGTGAACGATCTTTGCGAGATCAACGTTGGGCGCCTGGAGGGACTTACGAGGGCGGAGGTACAGCAACAGTTCCGGGTACACTGCCTGGAGTGGGAAAGGGACCCAGCTACTGCCCGACATCCCGACGGCGAAACGATGCAGGAGCTGCAGGAAAGGGCATGGCAAGCTGTTCAACGCATATCCGACAGGCATTTTGACGAAACCGTCTCGTGGTAAGCCACCTGTTCACAATTCTAGCTATCGTGACAAGGGTACTGGAAATGCCCTTGAAGCACTTCCTTCGCATCCGACTGGACCCAGGGGGGATGGCTAGAATTGAGCTAAGACCGGACAAGTCGGAAGTGGTTTCAACCAACGAGACCTGGCACCTGCATACTCCCACCCGAGATGCGTGGCAAACAGCCAACAACTCTGATACCCCCGGTTGACGCACCCACCCTCCTGCCATAGACTTGGCGGCACCTGACCAATTCCATACGGGGGGCGCTATGACCAGCCCAGCCACTGCCGCCGACTTCGTTTCTTCCGTTAAACGCCCCGACGACTTTGACGCCTTTTGGGACGATATCCTGGCCCGCACCGCCGCCATACCACTGGATGCCGAGGCGGTGTTCGACCCGCTGCGGTCGACGCCCCAGGTTGATGTGTACGCCGTCCACTACACCAGCCTGGACCATGTCCGCATTGCAGGGTGGTACGCCCGCCCCGCCAACCACGCGGGCCAGCTGCCGGGGTTGCTCATAGTACCCGGCTACACCATGGAGCCGCAGATTCCCAAGAACTGGGCCGCCAGGTGGTACGCCGCCTTCAGCGTGGCGCCCCGGGGCAAGCTGCGCAGCAACGGCCAGTTCAACCCTGGCTATCCCGGCCTGCTCACCCACGGCATCGTTGACCGGAACACCTACGCATACCGGGGCTTCTACATGGACGCCTGCCGGGGCGTGGACTTCCTGCTGTCCCGGGACGAGGTGGACGGCGCCCGCCTGGGGGTTACCGGCCACAGCCAGGGCGGCGGCCTGGCCATCGTGGTGCCCGCTTTGCGACCCGAGGTTACCGTCGCCACATCCGGCGCGCCTTATCTCTGCGGGTTTATGGACGCAATTGACCTGACGGACGGCTATCCCTACTACGAGATTAACGACTACCTGCGCCTTTACCCCGAAAGCCGCCAGCAGGTAGCCGACACCCTGGCTTACTTCGACGGCATCAACCTGGCGCCCCGGGTAACCTGCCCCATCATCGTCAACATCGGGCAGCAGGACAGCACCTGTCCGCCGGAGACGGGCTACGCCCTCTTCCGGGCCATTGGCAGCGAAGACAAGCGCCTGTACGACTACGACGGCCACGGCCACGACGCCAACAACGCGGTACACGCGGGAATTATCGACGCTTTCCTGGCCCAGCACCTGCGACCTTAGGGGCTATCCAAATGCACCGTCATTCCTGCGCAGGCAGGAATCTCGTTCGCCGCCCGTCGAGGTTCCCGCCTTCGCGGGAACGACGGATTGTGAATACATACCCCCTTCAGCCCTCGACGGGGAAAGGGATTTTGAAATAATCACTTAGGGAACGGTACCAATGACCACACCAGCCTACGAGCGACCTGCAGGCTTTGACGCCTTCTGGCAAGACGTTTTGGCCGAACTGGCCCAACTGCCAAAGGCTCCGGAGGTGGAGGAAGTCCCCCTGCGTTCCAGCGACCTTGCCACCGTGTACGGGGTGAGACTCACGTCCATCGGCCCATACCGCATATTTGGCTATTTGAGCATTCCCAGGGGACAAGGCCCTTTCCCCGCCCGTTTCTTCCTGCCCCGCTACGGCAGCGTTTCCGACCTGGTGCCGCAGGGCACGGCCAACGGCCAGCGCCGCCACTACGTTACCTTCTCCCTGTCCGTTCGGGGGCAGCGCCGGGCGGACAGTCCCTACGCCGCCAGCTTCCCCGGCCAGCTTACCGACGGCATCGACGACCCCAGCACCTACGTTTACCGGGGAATCGTAGCCGACTGCTGCCGGGGCCTGGAGTACCTGGCCCAGCGCCCCGAGGTGGACACCAGCCGCATCGCCGCCATCGGTACCGACCTGGCATTGATTGCTGCGGCCCTGTGTCCCCGGGTTACCCACCTGGTCTCCACGCCGGTCATCCACCACCGGGCCCTGGAGCGGGCGGAAGGGACCCAGGCCTACCCCCTGGAGGAGCTGAACGACTACCTGCGCCTTTACCCGGACCGGAGGGAACGAGTGGCCAACACCCTGGCTCACTACGACCTGGCAGGTTTTGCCCCCACCGTGGAGGCCACCACCCTGCTGATGGCAGATTCGGGGGCCAACGGCGTGCGCGCCGATTACCTGGAAGCCGTGGCCCAGGCCATCAACGGTCCCGTAGAGTTGCACGAGTCGGAACATTCCAACTACAAGGACGGCGCCTTTGCCGAGGTGTGGCTGTCGGGACGAATGGGGATGGAGCCCAGCCTGCCACCCCACTGGCAGGGGTGGACGCTGTAGGTAAACAGGCAACACGGTCGTTCTTGTATCCAGACGAAGAGCATCCCACATTGTCGAGGTTCTTGTTTTCGCGGGAACGACACGTTGCATTTGACGACACCCAAGGGAACAGTATCGGCTGTTA
>JAJEDS010000191.1 GCA_022821365.1 Dehalococcoidia bacterium
CAACTATCTCTACCTGGTGCCTGCAGTCGCCATCTACTTTGTTGGCATCTACTTTCGCGCCGCCCGGTGGAGGTATATCCTGTCGCCGGTTCGCGAAGTGTCCGCCCGGCGACTTTATCCCGTGGTTGTGATGGGCTATGCCGCCAACAACGTGCTGCCGGCCAGGGCCGGCGAGTTGGTGCGGGCCTATTACATGGCCCAGCGAGAGAACTTCAGCGGCAGCGCTGCCCTGGCCACCATCGGTGTGGAACGCATTTACGACGGCCTTACCCTTTTCGTCATCACCGTCATTTCTACCGTGTTTCTGCTGCTGCTGGGCGCTTTTGGCAATGTGGGAGAGGCCTACCGCAACACCGGCATCGCCCTGGCCGTGGTCGCCGGCGTCATCCTTGTGGCCGGGCTTGTAGTCATTACCGTAATTGCCACCAACTCTCGTACCATGTCCGTCATCGACCGCATAATCGCGTTGCTGCCCGAGGGTGTCAGGCCCAGGCTCAGGAACCTGGCACTCAACTTCATTCAGGGACTCAGCATCCTCAGTTCTCCCCGTCAGCATTGCATGGTTTTTCTCCTCTCCCTCCCCGTCTGGATTGCCGAAGTCGCCGTATACTTGACGGTGGCTTATTCCTTTGGATTACAGGACCACCTCGGTTCCCACCTTAACCTGGCACTGGCCATTGTTCTGGTAACCGCCACATCCAACCTGACCACCGCCGTACCCGTTACAATTGGCGGCATCGGACCCTTCGAACTCGTTGCCCAGCAGACTCTCGGAATCCTCGGCGTGGGTGGCGCGGTAGCTGCCAGTTATGCCCTGGTCGTGCACCTTGTGGCCCTCTGGTTGCCTGTGAATCTGGCGGGGTTGGCATTCATGTGGCGCGAGAACCTGTCCCTGTCCCAGATGGCTTCCACACCCCCGGAGGAAGCGGAAGCCGATGAGCAGGCCATAAAGAATCGGGGTGCTGGCTGATGCGCGTAGGAATTATTGGCGGGGGCGCTGCCGGACTGGCGGCGGCCTATGAACTGACCAGGCAGGGGCACTTTGCCGAAGTCTTTGAGGTGGCTCCCTTCCTTGGGGGACAGGCTTCAACCTTTGATATCGGCGGCGGCCGGCTGGAACGAGGCTATCACCACCTCTTTGTCAGCGACACCGCAATTACCGAGTTGATCCACGAACTTGGTCTCGGCGACCAGTTGGCCTGGCTGGAATCGAAGGTGGGAATTTACCATAGCGGCCGAATCTGGGACTTCGCCACTCCCCTGGACCTGCTGAAATTCAGCCCTCTGACCCTCATCCAGCGCATCCGGCTGGGGCTCCTGACCTTTGTCCTCCAAAAGACCACCAACTGGCAGAAATTTGAGGGCGTAACCGCTCAGGACTGGCTCACCCGCAATCTGGGCAGGGATATCTACCAGGCAATCTGGGAACCCATGCTTCGCGGCAAGTTCGGCGAACACTATGACCGGATAAGCATGACCTGGCTTTGGGGCAAAATCTACCTGCGAGTGGCATCCCGGGGAAAGACGCTGCAGAAGGAACGGCTGGGCTACCCCATGGGCAGCTTCGGCGAAGTCTTCGAACGTCTGGAGGAGGAGATTGTCCGGCAGGGAGGCCATGTCCACATATCTGCCCGGGTCAATGGCGTAGTCGTGGAGGACGGCCTGGCCACCGGCCTGGAAACCCAGCTTGAAGGTGAGGAACCACGTTCGGTCCATTATGACTCCATCATCGCAACGACTCCCTCCTATGTTTTCGTCCGCCTCGTGCCGCCCTTGCCGCAGGAATACCACCAAAAGCTGCTCAGCACTCAGTACCTGTCTGCCGTGCTGGTCATCCTGGCCCTGGACCGTCCCCTGACCTCCAAGTACTGGCTCAACGTGGCCGACCGGAGCCTGCCTTTCGTCGGGGTCATCGAACACACCAACATGATCGACCCTTCCCTGTACGGCGGCAATCACATTGTCTATTTGACAAACTACACACCCCGCGACAGTGAACTCTACGCCAGGACCAGTGACCAACTCCTGGAAGACTTCATCCCCCACCTCACAAAACTGAATCCCCAGTTCGACCGGTCCTGGATAAAAGAGTACTACCACCACAAGGTTGACGGCGCTCAGCCCATCATTGGCGTCAACTACGGAGACCAGATACCCGACCACCGCACCCCAATACAGAACCTCTACCTGGCCAACACAACCCAGATCTACCCCGAGGACCGCGGTACCAACTACTCCGTAAGAATGGGCCGCGAAGTAGCCCGAATGGTGATGGAAGACTTGGGCGCTGCCTGAAACGCGCCGGTGGAATTCGACGAATTGGCTCAAGGACTTGCTGCCCTGCTGGAAGTCAACGTAACCCGGCGCGGCAAAGAAAAGCGGGCAATGCAGAAACGAAGTCGGACTGCTATAATAGTCAACCGCGAAACAAACCTGAGAGACACCTTGATCTCTCCAAGTACACCATTGCCTCAGCGGAATTTGGAGTTGGCAGTGCTAAGCAAGAAGACCCGGGAAACAAATGGCGGAGAAAGCCGCCGCAGCTTTTTGGCCAAGATGGGCATTGGAATTGCCGCCATAGCCGGCGTTTCAGCGGGCCTGGTCCGGCCTGGAGTCAAGCAGTCCACCACCACCGGAGAATTCCCGGGCCCAGACTCCATTTTCCATCCCGCCCAGGATCCCCGCCAGGACCCCAGAAGGCAAAGCTAACGCGGGCGTTCCCACCGCCACCTGTCTGGCAACGGGTCCGGGCGCGCCACCTTAACGCCGGCCGAACTCCCGCTCCATGTTGTAGGCGCTGAAGTGAATCAGCGTAGGTCTCCCATGCGGGCAGGTGTGGGGGTTGTCAGTAACCTCCAGTTGCTCCAGCAGGGCCCGCATTTCCTGCTCCGTCATGGATTGCCCTGCTCTTATCGCGCTGTGGCAGGCCACAGAAGCCGCCAGGACATCTTCCCTATCCTTCATTAGCCCCTCGAATGCCACCATGTCCAGCACGTCAACCAGCGCCTTGCCCGGGTCCTGGCTGGTCAGCACCGCCGGCACTGCTCGAACCAGGAACGCCGTGCCTCCAAACTCCTCCAGTTCAAACCCGTAATCCGCTAGGAACTGACGTTGTTCCTCCAGCGTAGACACTTGTCCTGCCGTTAGTTCCACGTGCACGGGCGCCAAAAGAGCCTGGGACAAAGACTGCCTATGCGAAGCCTCCCTGACGATGCGGTCAAACACCACTCTTTCGTGGGCCGCATGCTGGTCAACCAGGTACATGCCGTCCGGGCTTTCCGCCACAATGTAGGTCAGCCTCACTTGGCCCACCACCCGCAGGGCCGGCAGGGTTTGCTGGGGTGTCAGCGCCGCCCCCGGGGGTCCGTAACCTTCCGGTTGCACCTGCCCTCTCCCTGCTGCGGCCGCCCAATCCCCTGGCCCGGGGGGCGTCGGAGGCCTTCGCCCATCGAAGGGACTCCGGAAGAAACCCCCAACTCCCGGCTCTCCTCCCCCCAACGGCCCACGCCCCGCGGTGGGACCCGTTACGGACCTGACCGGCGAATGGGCCACCAGCGCGGCCCTTACTCCCCGCTGCAGCGCCGAATATACCTTCCCATCCTGCCGGAACCTGACTTCACGCTTGCCCGGATGCGAATTGACGTCAACATCCTCATAAGGCAACACCAGGTTCAACGCTGCCAACGGATATCGCTTCTCGGGAAGCAGACCATGATACGCCTCTTCCAGCGCGAAAGTGAGCATCCGGCTGTGTATCCACCGCCGGTTCACGAAGAAGGTCATGTA
>JAJEDS010000264.1 GCA_022821365.1 Dehalococcoidia bacterium
CTCCAGGTGGGATTCGGCGGTGTGGGCATCCAGGGGCAGGGGCGTCGCCGACAACTCACGAAGGGCCCGCAATGGCGACAGACCAATCAGAGACCCTGGCTCCGCAAGCATTACATCGGCCAGGTTGGCAAAGCTGGCGTAAGCCTGCCCCGTGGAGGGGTTGGCCAGCACCACAACGAAGGGCAGTCCCTTTTCCTTGAACCGGCTGGCCGCAGTCACCGTCTTTGCCATCTGCATCAGGGACAGGACACCTTCCTGGATGCGGGCGCCGCCGCCGGTTACCACCGCCACCAGGGGAAGTTCCTGGCGGGCCGCCTCCTCCAGTCCCAACGCAATCTTCTCGCCCACGACGCTGCCCATGCTCCCGCCCATGAAGCCGAAGTCCAGGACCACCAGCATCGTACGCACGCCGTCAATGCGGCAAGTGCCGGTCACCGTTGCCTCCGTCAGGCCGGTGCGGTTCTGGTCCTTGCTGACCAGGTTGCGGTAGGAACCGCGCTGGGAGAAGGTGATGGGGGCGACAGAGTTCAGGTACTTGTGCGTTTCCCTGAAACTCTTTCGGTCGGCCAGCAGCTGAATTCGCTGGCGGGCAGACAGGGAGTAGTGAAAGCGGCAGAAGGGACAGACCCTGAAGCTCTGGTAGGAGGTGGAATCGCGTATTTCCTCCTCGCAGTAAAGACAACGGTCATGGACCGACGAGGGAAAGATGCGGTCCATCCGTCCCTGGCGGTTGAACAAATGAACGAGAAGGTTGCCGAGATTCCTCAACTCTGCTCCGGGCCCTGGCGGATGATGTCAAGAATCGCCGAGATGGGTTCAACCGGACGTTAAGTCCACCTGTATCTGAAATAGCCTGCACATAAATGATACTACTTCCCTGACTACAGGAAAAGATACGGATTGAACTCCTGGGATGCTATTGGGCACGGGTAACCTGCACATCCAATCCGGCACTCGACATTACAAGCTCCAGGGGTACCGGGTAAGGCACGATCATTGTATAATGGGCGGGCCTTGCCCCAGCAGGCGGGCAGATTAGTGTTGCCCAGCGATTGGGCATCAGGGCGCGGTGTAACGGAGACCCGCAAGGCGGGCATACCGGCGCCTCTCCCTTGAGGAACCTGACATTCCCGGTTCACCCTGATACCTATGTGTCGATGTCAAAATTTACGCTGAAAACAGTCGGCCGGGCCCCTGGGCTGGTTGGAAGAATGGGCGGGCCACGGCCGGTAAAGCTGAAACGCTGAGGAGTGGAAAATGGCAGAAGCCGCCAAGATAATTTATACCGAAACCGATGAGGCCCCGGCCCTAGCAACCCATTCGTTGCTGCCGATTTTGCAGGCCTTCACCAAGGACACGGGAATCGAGCTGGAAACCTGGGATATTTCGCTTTCGGGCCGCATAATCGCCAACTTTCCGGACAACCTGGCAGAGGAACAGAAGATACCTGATTACCTGCGGATGTGCGGCGAACTGTGCCTGGAGCCATCCGCGAACCTGGTCAAGCTCCCAAACATCAGCGCGTCCATTCCCCAGTTGAAGTCCGCCATCGCTGAGCTGCAGGCCAAGGGGTACGACGTACCCGATTACCCGGACCAGCCCGCCAACGATGCGGAGCGGGAAATCCAGGTGCGCTATTCCCGGGTGCTGGGCAGCGCGGTGAATCCCGTTATACGCGAGGGAAATTCCGACCGACGGTCTTCAACCGCGGTCAAAGAGCACGGCAAGCGCAATCCCCACCGCATGATGCAGGACTGGCCGGACGTCTCCAGTACGCGGGTAGGCTACATGAGCAGCGGGGACTTTTTCGGCAGCGAGCAAGCCGTCACCACCACGGAGGCGGGCTCTGCCACCATTGAATTCGTGGGCGACGACGGCAGCACTACAGCGCTGAAGTCCGGGATACCCCTCCAGGCGGGGGAAATTCTGGACTGCGCCGTGATGAATGTCCGAGCCCTGCGCCAGTTCTACGCAGATGAACTGGCGAAGGCCAAGGCCGAAGATGTGCTGATATCCCTCCACGTTAAGACCACCATGATGAGGGTGTCGGACCCTATCATTTTCGGTCACTTCGTTGGCGTGTATTTCCAGGACATATTCGACAAGTACGCCGGTGAACTGGCCCAGCTGGCCGTAGATCCAGACAATGGAGTGGCCGAGCTCCTTACCAAGATTCAGGGGCTTCCCGAAGCAACCAGGACGGCCATCGAGGCAGATATCCAGGCGGTATACGACAAGCAGCCGGGGCTTTCCATGGTGGATTCCTACCGGGGAATCACCAACCTGCACGTTTCCAGCGATACAATCATAGACGCCTCCATGCCCGTCATCATTCGCGACGGAGGGCGCAGCTGGGGTGCCAACAACGAACTGCAGGACACCATAGCCCTCATTCCCGACCGGTCCTATGCCACCATCTACCAGGCCGTAATCGAAGACTGCCAGGAGAACGGCGCATTGGACCCGTCCGCCCTGGGCAGCGTTGCCAACGTCGGCCTGATGGCGCAGGCTGCCGAGGAATACGGTTCCCACGACAAGACCTTTGAAGCGCCGGGCAACGGCCGCATTCGGGTGGTTGACGCCTCCGGAGCCGTCCTGATGGACCAGCAGGTGGAGGAAGGCGACATTTTCCGAATGTGCCAGACCAAGGACGCGCCTATTCAGGACTGGGTCAGGCTAGGAGTGGTCCGGTCCAGGCTGACCGGCCAGGCAGCAATTTTCTGGCTGGACCCGACGCGGGCCCACGATGCCGAATTGCTGAAGAAGGTAGAGCAGTATCTTCCCCAGCACGACACCAGCGGACTGGAGATCAGCTCGATGCCCCCCGTGGAGGCAATGAAGGCGACGCTGGAACGGAGCCGCAAGGGGCTGGACACCATCGCGGTGACCGGCAATGTGCTGCGCGACTACCTGACGGACCTGTTCCCCATCCTGGAACTGGGCACCAGCGCCAAGATGCTCTCCGTGGTGCCCCTGCTTAACGGCGGCGGCCTGTTTGAGACCGGCGCCGGCGGTTCCGCCCCCAGGCACGTCCAGCAGTTCGTTGAAGAGGGGCACCTGCGCTGGGACTCCCTGGGCGAGTTCTGCGCCATGGTCGCTTCCTTCGAGCACTTTGGCGAAGCCAACAACAGCGATAAGGCCAGAATCCTAGCAGAGACCCTTGACCAGGGAATCGGGCAACACCTGGACAACAACCGCGCGCCGTCTCGCCGGGTTAACGAACTGGACACCCGTGGCAGCCACTTCTACCTGGCGCTGTACTGGGCACAGGCGCTGGCTGCACAGGACAAGGACCCGGAGTTGAAGGCCCGCTTCACCGAAGTGGCAAAGCAGATGGCTGAGAACGAGGAAAAAATCGTCCAGGAGTTGAATGAAGCCCAGGGGAAGGCGATGGATATTGGCGGCTATTACCGGCCGGCTAACGAGATGGCGGCCGGCGTCATGCGTCCCAGCGCTACCCTTAACGCCATCCTGGACGCAGTATAGAACTACCCAGTCTACCCAACCGGCCACATCGCGGTCGGCGGAAACAAATGTAGGAGCACTTACCAGATGAGAAGCAAAGTAACCGTGGTGGGCGCCGGCAACGTGGGCGCCACTGCCGTTCAGAGAATACACCAGTTGGGGTACGCAGATACCGTGCTGGTGGACGTGGTGGAAGACCTGCCCCAGGGCAAGGCGCTGGACATGCTGGAATCGGGCCCCGTCATAGGCTCCGATGCCATGGTAACCGGCAGCAACGACTACGAGGCCACCGCCAATTCCGACGTGGTGGTAATCACCGCGGGCATCGCCCGTCGCCCCGGGATGAGCCGCGACGACCTGCTGCTGACTAACATGAACATCACCTCGGCTGTCACCGAGCAGGTGGTCAAGTACTCCCCCAACTGCATCATCCTGGCCGTTACCAACCCCCTGGATGCCATGTGCCAGAATATCCTGGAAAGCAGCGGCTTCCCCCGCAACCGGGTGTTCGGCATGGCCGGCGTGCTGGACACGGCCAGGTTCCGCACCTTTATCGCCCAGGAGATGAATGTCTCGGTGGAGGACGTGCAGGCGTACGTGCTGGGCGGCCACGGGGACGATATGGTGCCCCTGGTGCGGTACACCACGGTGGGCGGCATTCCCATCAGTGAGCTTCTGCCCCAGGAAACAGTGGAGGCCCTGGTAGAGCGAACCCGCCAGGGTGGCGGGGAAATTGTCGCCCTGCTCAAGGCCGGCAGCGCCTTCTACGCTCCGTCCGCTTCCATTACCCAGATGGTTGAGGCCATTCTGCTGGACAAGAAGCGCATCCTCCCCGGATGCGCCTACCTGGAAGGCGAATTCGGCATCAACGGCCTGTGCGTGGGCGTGCCCGTAAAGGTGGGAGCCGGCGGCATGGAACAGGTTATCGAGATCAAGCTGACCGACGAGGAGCAGAAAGCCCTGGAAGCCTCGGCAGCCAGCGTCCAGGAACTGGTAGACGTGATGAGGAATTCCAAGGCTGAGAGTTCCTAACCGCCCATGTGAACCCTGTGGGAAAGCAGGGATCCGGGATGGAGGACATCCCACAAAGATCCCTGAATTACACCCCGGGAGGAGCAGCGCCAGGCCGGTAAACAGCGGCTTCGAACAAACCCTGGTTCGAAGCCGTTTTCTCTTGAATGCTCCGAAGTTGTCCCAAGTATCGTAAAATATTATTGGACGGGAACAATTGATTAGGATGGAGAGGGTGGTAAAGTGGTGAATCGAAATTCTCGGGAAATGGAACTGCTGGAAAAAGCGGCCCGGTACCTGCCCGGCGGAGGCTCGGGCAACACTAACTTTCCCGATTCGTTGAACTTCCTGGCGCGGGAAGGGCGGGGCTCCCACGTGTGGGACGTTAGCGGCAATGAGTACGTGGACTGGCTGATGGGGTCCGGCCCCATGGTGCTGGGTCACTCCCATCCGGCCGTGGTGGAGGCGGTGCAGGAGGCTGCAAGCCAGGGAAGCACCTTTTTCACCACCAACGAAAAGGCGGTCCTGCTGGCTGAGGAACTGGTCAATTCGGTACCCTGCGCCGACAAGGTGCGGTTCACCACCAGCGGCACCGACGCCTGTTTCCAGTGCATGCGGGCGGCCAGGGCTTACCGCAAACGCGACAAAATCCTCAAGTTTGAAGGGGGCTTTCACGGCACCAGCGACTATGCCCTGATGAGCGTAACCCCCTCTGCCACGGAGGAGTTTCCCGTGGCCGTACCCAACAGCGGCGGCATTCCCCGGGCGATCCAGGACCTGATGCTGATCGCGCCATACAACGACCTGGAGACCACCGCTTCCATTATCGACGCCCATCATGACGAACTGGCCGCCGTCATTGTGGAACCGGTGCAGCGAATCATCGCACCCAGGCCGGGCTTTCTGAAAGGACTGCGGGACCTCACCACCAAGTACGACATCCCGCTGATTTTCGACGAGGTGGTAACCGGCTACCGGCTGGCCTACGGCGGCGCCCAGGTCTACTACGGCGTTACGCCGGACCTCTGCTCCATGGGGAAAATCATGGGCGGCGGCTATCCCCTGGCCGCGGTAATGGGGCGGGAAGACATAATGTCGGTGTACGACCAGTCGCTGGTGGATTCCGACGACTACGTCAACCAGATTGGCACCCTGAACGGCAATCCGGTGGCGTGCGCCGCCGGCCTGGCAACCCTGGCGGAAATGCGGAAGGAAGGGGCATACGAGCGGCTGTGGAACACCGGGCGCAAGCTGCGGGAAGGGTTGATGGAGATTTGCGCCGACAACGGCCTGGCGGTCCAGAGCAGCGGCGAAGACCCTATCTTCGACATCTATTTTATCGACAAGCCCGTCCTCAACTACCGGGACGGCCTGGCCGCCAACGGAAACCTGATGGCCCGCCTGAACCACGGGCTGCTGGAAAGGGGAATCCTGAAGGGGTGGCCCCAGAAGTACTACCCCTCCCTGGTTCATTCGGACGAGGATGTGGAACGAACTCTCAATGCCGTTCGAGAGGTTGTGCCTTCATTGGCCTGAGTTCCCGGCGGCTCGATGAAGATGAGTAGGAATAAGTGGGGCCTGCATGGTTTATGCAGGCCCACTGTCCCTTTTTTAGAGTAAGCAGGGACATGGCGGATTCTTCACAATCATACAATCGCGCACTCGGTTCCAAGGGCACAATTTCTCTCGAGCGTGGTTACATATAACCAAGTGGCTCCAGAGAGTCAGCCCCCAGTGCAGGCTTCGGTGTCCCTAGCCAGAGGTAGGTGTCAGTGACCAGTATTAGTCCAATGGACGAATCCCGGGAGGGAGGAAACCAGGGCGCTGATGCCGGCAACCTGGCTGTGCCCGCGATTTATGTGCCCGGTTACGAGAAGGCACGTCAAATAAATCCCTCGCTCGCCGACAAGTACATTCGCCACACCACCATAGGGGTCCCCCTGGCCGATTCCATGGTGCGGGAGGTTTCTCAGATGGAACCTGCCGAGGGCAGACGGCTGATTCATGCAGTCATGGAAAGTGAGGAAGACGTCCTCGCCACTGCTCCCGCGTCGGTGCAGGCGCTTTACGACCACGCCAATACTACACCTTCATGGGTTGACCAATCCTCGTTCCTACCGGGGATTCGAGCCTTTCACGCTAACGCTCCGGAAATTCTGGGCGGCATGGTTGGAGGTGTCCTGATAGAGGGATTTTCAACCGCTATCTGCGAGTCATTCCTCATTACCGGGCGATTACGTGACCAGGGAGTGCGGCGACTCAAGCAGAACAACCGGCACATGCTGGAGATCTTTCTGCCCGGAGGTCTGCAACGGTACGGTGACGGTTGGAAGCTGTCCGTGCGCATCCGAATCGTACATGCTCGCATTCGACACCTGCTCAACGAATCGCCGCAGGACTGGGACGTTGAAGAAATAGGCACTCCCATAAGCGCGGCTCACGTGGGATTTGCCATTTCTTCCTTTTCCGCCAGGCTGCTACGGCATGCCACCCAATTGGGAGCGACCTTCAACAAGGAGGAGCGGTCCAGTTTTATGCAGGTCTGGAGATATTCGGGACACCTGATGGGGATTCCCGATACCATCCTCTATACCGACGAGGAGGACGCCCTGAAGATAAGGGAAATTGCGGTAACCTGTGAGCCGGAACCCACTTTCAGCTCCATAATCATGGCTAATGCTCTGATAAATTCGGCTCCGCTGGTTATCGGAATTCACGACCCTGAATCCCGGCAAGACCTGGTCAAATATGTCTATACAGTATCCGCGGCATTGATAGGAAAGGAAATGGCGGACAAGCTGCGGTACCCGAAGACCAGGACTGCCGGCATTCTGCCTCTTTACCGGCTGAAGGTCAGGTCGAAACGACTGTTGAACAATCTCACGTTCAAGCGGTCCCGTGCCGCCGACTTTCAGGCGCTGATTGACGCTTCCATGTTTGACCACCACATCTCCTACGACCTTCCGGACCACGCACACGCTGAACAGTCCCAGCAGTGGTAGCGAAGCGACGCTGCCCACCTCAAGGCAGGATGCAGAGTACAGGCAATCCCCACGGACATGCCTGCGTCTAGCCCCAGGGTTCGTTAATCAGCACCAACTCCACAAGCATCCCGTGTTCGCAGCCCTGGGCCCTGCCCGCCTCTTCGGCGTGAGCGGTCAGAAAACGGTAGGTGTCTTCGGCGGACGCTTCCAGGTTGTCCAGATAGGCCTGGTGCTGTCGCAGTGAGTCCAGGCCGCTCTCCAGGAACCCGGTTACGTCGACGCCGTGGAGGGTATCGACCCCGGCCCCCAGGACGGCAACGAAGCGCACATTGTTCCAGGGCTCGAATCCCTCCTCCATCAGCTCCGGGAAAATCCAGCGATTGCCCGCGTCGCGCGCCGCGTCCAGGATCGCCAGGCCCACATTTCGGTGATCGGCCATGTTCAGGTGTCCCGAGGAGAACTTCAGCCCGTAGTTGATGGTTAGCAGCACCTCGGGACGGTGCTTGCGGATGGCCCGGCTGAGGTCTCGCCTCAGGGGCAAGCCGTATTCGATGATACCGTCGGGGTAGTCCAGGAACTCCACCACGTTTACGCCGACAGCGGCGGCGGCGTTGATTTCTTCCTGGGACCGCAGCGGCCCCACAACCGAAGGGTCCATGCCGTCTATGCCAGCCTCTCCCCTGGATACCATCAAGTAAACTACTTCTTTCCCCTGGGACGTCCATTTTGCAACGGCGCTGGCCCCGCCGTACTCCAGGTCGTCGGGGTGGGCGACTATTGCCAGAGCTTTCTGCCAGTCTTCCGGCACCGGAAGGATCGACTGTTCGTATTGCTGCAACGGTTCTATCAACCTCCATCACGGGACCCGCAAAGTTCCACGGACTTACACGAAACGGCGGCGCAGATTTGCGCCGCCGATGGAATGCACACTCAGTAATGGTTTGGCAGGATTGACTGACTAGCGCGCTGCGCCCAGCTTCACGGTCAAGGGCTGGGTGCTCATGATGTGCTTCTGGAGCCCCAGTTCCTGGGGGGATATGCCCATGGCCAGCCCAATGGCCTGGGGAAGGTGCAGGATGGGCAGGTCGACGCTGCGCTTCAGCTGGGCCGATGCCTTGGGCTGGTAACCGTCCAGGTTCAGGTGGCAGAGGGGACAGGGGGTAACCATGGCGTCGGCGCCCAGGTCCTTGGCCTCGGAGGTGTGCTTGCCCACCATGGCCATGGAGTTCTTTTCGTTGATGGTGAGAATGGGGAAGCCGCAGCAGCGGGTCTTACCCTCGAAGTCCACCACCGTAGCTCCCAGGGTCTCGATCAGGGTCTCCAGGGATGTCTGCCGTTCCGGGTGTTCCTCAATGTCCAGCGCCTCGGTGGGGCGGACGATGTAGCATCCATAGAATGGGGCCATGCGGATGCCGGACAGGGGACGAGTTACCAGTTCGGTAACCTTGTCCAGCCCAATGTCTTCGATCAAAATCCACAGCAGGTGCCTGGGTTCGGCGGTGCCCTTGTATTCCAGGCCCTCTTCGGCCAGGTGGCTGTTAATTTCGGCCAGGTATTCGGGGTCGCGGGTCATGCGCTTGTTGGCCTGGCTCATTACGCCCTGGCAGGTGCTGCAGATGGTGAGGATTGGCAGGCCCATCTGTTCGGCCTTGGCGAAGTTGCGGGCGTTTAGGGTATCGGCAAACAATTGGTTGCGTTCCTGCATAACGCCGGCGCCGGTGCAGGTCCAGCCGCGAATTTCCTCCAGCTCAATGCCCATGCGCTGGCAAATCAGCACGGCGGCGGGGTACAGTTCCGGCGCGGCCCCCTGGGAAACGCAGCCGGGGAAAAAAGCATACTTCACGGTTCAGTTCCTCCTGTTTTTGCGCCCCTCCAAGAAAGGGGAGCGGCCCAATGGTCCAGTTCCTTGCGGCGTTCTAGCCGAAGGGAGAGTTTCTTCCAATCTGCGACCCGGCCAGTTCCGGTTCCAGCTTGCGGAACAAACGCCGCACGTTTTCGACATTTTCCACGTTTTTGTGGCGGATGGGGGGCATTTTGCCGTGGGTAAGAGCGCGCCAACCCACCGGGGCATAGCTGATCATGGCCGCCATGTTGGTGACGCCGCCGACGGACTTGATGGGAAGCCGAAGCTCGTCCAGCCGGCCGCTGTGGCCCACCGATTCGGTGAAGGCCCCGGTATGGCGGGCGCCGTTATTGTTGGTGAATCCGGCCTGAAGGGCCTGCTCGCGAAGACCCATGATGCGATCCATGGGGGCAACACCCTTGGGGCAGGCCTGAACGCACTCGTTACAGCGGGTGCAGTCCCACATGCCGGTGGCCTCGCTGAGGTTGCGCAGCCGCTCGCGGGAAACGCCCTCGCGATTGCCGTCCCTCGGGTCGGCGGTGAAGCGGTAGGCCTTGGCCAGGGCCGCCGGGCCCAGGAAGGTGGGGTCCACTTCCAGAACAGTGCAGTCGGAAACGCAGGCGCCGCACATGATGCAGGCGGTAACACCGGAGAGGTGGAGCATGGACTCGTTGGAAGCGATGTACTCGCCCTCGGGTTCCGCCCCCGAAGGCTGCAAGTAGGGTTCCACCGCCCGGATTTTGTCCCAGAACAGTTCAAAGTCCACCACCAGGTCCTTGACGACCCTCATCACGCCAGCGGGCTCGATGGTAACGGAGTTGTTTTCGTCCACCGCCAGGGCCAGGGCAGTCTTGCAGGCCAGGCCGGCGTGGCCGTTTATGCGCATGGCGCAGGAGCCGCAGATGGCGCTGCGGCAGGAGCAGCGGAGGGTCAAAGTGCCGTCCATCTCCTCGCGAATTTTGATCAGCGCGTCCAGCACTGTGGCGTTGTCTGCTACGGAGACGTCAAAGCTCTCCCAGTAACTGCCGGGCTGCTCCGCCTCCGGGTCGTAGCGTCTGATGTTGATGGTAACGTCCATTGGCTAATACTTCCTCTCTTCGGGCGTCCACTTGGTGATAGTAACGGGCAGGTAGGACAGTTCGGGGCCCACCTCGCCCTGCCTGGCCACAATGTGCTTCAGCCAGTTTTCGTCGTCGCGCTCCGGGAAATCGGTGCGGGCATTGGCGCCGCGGCTCTCCCGGCGTTCCAGGGCGCTGAAGGCGATGGTGTCGGCCACGTCCAGCATGTACCCCAGTTCCAGTGCGAAAACCAGGTCCGTATTGAAGGTGCGCCGCTTATTCTCAACGGGCACCGTGTTGTAGCGTTCGCGCAGGTCGGAG
>JAJEDS010000289.1 GCA_022821365.1 Dehalococcoidia bacterium
CGTCGGACGAGTTTTACCGGCGGTTAGTGGCAGGCCCCAGCCTACCCACTACGTCCCAACCCTCAGTTGGCACCTTCCAGGCGGCTTACCATGAAATTCTTGACCAGGGAGACGAAATAGTTTCCATCCACGTTTCTGGCAAGCTGAGCGGCACGGTCAACTCTGCGGAACAGGCCAAAGCCAGCCTTGGCGACAACGCTCCCATAGCCGTCGTTGACTCGGGCGGCGCCTCCATTGCGCTGGCCCTGATTGTTGCCGCCGCGGCAGGCGCTGCCGGGCAAGCGTCTTCATGCAATGAGGCGGCAGAGGAAGTGCGCCGCAACTTGTCCCGAACGTCTGCAGTCTTCGCCTTGGACACCCTGGAATATCTGCAGAAGGGTGGCCGCATCGGCAAGGCGCAGGCTTTCGTGGGTTCCCTGCTGAGCGTTAAACCCATTCTCACCCTGGTGGAGGGAGAGGTACATCCACTGGAGCGGCCTCGCAACCACCAGCGGGCCATGCGCCGTCTGGCGGAACTTACGCGGGAGAAGGGTCCCGCCTCACGTCTTGGCATCGCCTACAGCACCGATGAGGGATGGGCCTCCGAGTTGCGGGCAAGCCTGGCCGACGTGGTTCCGGCAGACCAGGTTATGACGGTCAGGTTCGGCCCTGCCCTGGGCACCTACGTGGGGCCACGAGCAGTAGGTGTGGCGGTGACATCTTCCGGATAGTGGCGCTCCCCAGCCTCTTTCCCTGTCGGTCCATCCCCAATTTCAGTTCTGGTGTCTTCGCTACCTGCTATGCCTTCCCGATCCGCCAAATCTGAAGAGTGGACTCAATCCTTCAGGAATATCCTGGAACTTGAGCGGGCCAACGGATTCAACGACCGGGCAGTGATCGGAGGAATGGACGGATTCGTCCGTCTCTGGTCAGAGGCCATGGCTGCTTACCTAGGTAATCCTCAGGAAAAGAGGGAGCTACTGCGACCCGGCTACGGACGGATGACCACTTCCCAGAAAGGGGAATGGGTAGACTCCTGGTTAGCCGTCCTGTCCGGAGACAGGACTGTTAGAGAAGCGGAAACAGTTTCCACAGCGGAAGCCGCACCGGGCCCTTCCCGGTCTTCAAGGTCAGCCTCCCCAAAAGCAAAACAAGCAGAGGTTCCTGTTGCCTCCGTCACCCTGGATTCATCCGTTACCGACCTTAAACGGGTAAACACCAAAACGGCAGGCCAACTGGCGAGGCTGGGAATAGACACGGTCCGTGACCTGCTTTACCACTTTCCCCATCGGCATATTGACTACTCTCGCAGAGCGAAGGTATCGGAACTGTGGCCGGGCCAGGAGGTGACGGTGGTGGGGCGGATAGCCGAGGCACGGGAGATACCTCTAGGGCGCAGCCGGCGCAAGGCCACCGAGGCTGTCCTTTCCGACGAGACCGGGAGTGTCAGGATAACCTGGTTTAACCAGGGTTTCCTGGCCCGCACCTTGAAGCCTGGGACCAACCTGGCAGTCAGCGGAAAGGTGGATGCCTACCAGAACCGCCCCGTTTTTGAATCGCCAGAGTACGATATCCTCCGATCAGGACAGGAGCCGGTCAGCACGGGCAGGCTGGTACCGGTCTATCCCCTGACGGCCGGCCTGGTCGGGCGTACTTTGCGGGGGCTAACCTGGCAAGTTTTGCAGGACTTTCTGACGGAGCTGGAGGAGACATCCTCCGAAGACGTGCTCTCTCGAACTTCGCTTTTGCCCCTGCGCTACGCGCTCCGTCAGGCCCATTACCCGGAAAGTCTGCAGAGCCGTGACCGGGCCCGCCGGCGCCTGGCATTTGACGAACTGCTTACGCTGCAATTGTCTGTGCTGTCGCGCCGCCAAAAGGAAGTGGGGTTGCTGGAAGGAGTCAGCATCGAAGCCGAAACGGATTTCCTTGACGGATTCTTGTTGGGCCTGCCTTTCGGCCTAACGGGGGCGCAGCGCCGGTGCCTGGACGAAATCCTGGGCGACATGGCGCGGGGCACCCCACCCATGAACCGGCTAGTGCAGGGCGAAGTGGGCAGCGGCAAGACAGTGGTGGTGTTGATCGCTTTGCTGGCGGCAATTTCCAGGGGGTACCAGGGAGCCATTATGGTGCCCACGGAAGTGCTGGCCGAGCAGCATTTCCAGACGGTAACCCGGCTGTTGGGCGGCCTGGCCGACACGACTCAGTCGGAGAATTTGTTGACTGTTTACCTGGAGGCCCTGGGCAGGCCCATGACGGTGGGCCTGCTCACTGGCAGCACCCGCGCCCGCCCCCGCAATCGCCTGAAGGCTCTGGCCGCCGAGGGAACCCTGGACCTGCTCATTGGCACCCACGCCCTGATTCAGGAAGGAGTTGAAATGCCTCGCCTGGCCCTGGCGGTAATGGACGAGCAGCATCGTTTCGGCGTGATGCAGCGTTCAGCCCTGCGCCAGAAGAGCGAAGAGAACCCCCACACCCTGGTGATGTCCGCGACGCCCATTCCCCGCACATTGACCTTGACGCTGTATGGTGACCTGGACATTTCGGTTATTGACGAACTTCCCCCGGGACGGCAGGAAATTCAGACCCGGTACGTCGATCCCGAGCGTCGGGAGGCGGCTTATCGTTTCATCAAGCGGGAAGTAAGGGACGGTCGGCAGGCTTTCATCGTTTGTCCGCTGGTCGAAGAATCTGAAGTCATCGAAGCCAAGGCCGCGTCTGACGAGCACGAGAGGTTGTGCCGGGAGGTCTTTCCGGATCTCAGGCTGGGCCTGCTTCACGGCAGAATGTCCGCCGCAGAAAAGGACCGGGTTATGCGCCAGTTCAGGGACCGGGAACTGGACATACTGGTCACCACGGCTGTCGTGGAAGTGGGTATTGACGTGCCCAACGCCACGGTGATGCTCATTGAGGGAGCAGACCGATTCGGCTTATCCCAGCTGCACCAGTTCCGGGGCCGCGTGGGACGGGGCGAACACAAAAGCTATTGCATCCTGATGTCGGAAAACCCGTCCAACCTGGCCCAGGAGCGGCTGTCGGCCCTGGAACGCACACGGGACGGGTTCGAGCTGGCGGAAATTGACCTGAATCTGCGGGGCCCCGGCGACTTCTTCGGCACCCGCCAGAGCGGGCTGCCCAGCTTGCGGATGGCTCAGTTATCGGACCGGGACCTTCTGGACCAGGCACGCCAGGAGGCCATGAAGATAATGGAAGAGGACCCGGAACTGGAACATGACAGGCACGCGGGCCTGGCAGCACAGGTGGCCAGGTTCATGGAAC
>JAJEDS010000185.1 GCA_022821365.1 Dehalococcoidia bacterium
AGCCAGCTGACCAGCGGCGCCCTGGCTATTCTGCTGGGCGGCGGCAAGGACAAGGTGGACGAGGGACAGAAGATCCTCATGGCCATCCGCCAGCGGCAGACCAAGGAATACTTCCAGCGGCTCAAATCTGCCGGCTTTGACGACCGCATTCACAACGGCCGCGTAAATCCCGCACTGCTGGAGCAGTACAAGGCGGCGGCGTAACCTGAAAGACAATGGGCGTTGAGACCTCCCTCGGCGATTCGCGGGAGGTCTTGCTTTGTATATAACCAGGAGACAGTGCTTGGTTCGCTGTGCCCCTGCTAACGGCTGATGGATGGCAATGTGGCTACGTTCAGATACAGACCTACCAACCCCACCGAAACCAAGAGCTATTTCACTGGACTGATGGCGGGAATGACAGTTGGATTTGTTCTCCTCCTGGGAATTGTGCTTATATGGGCACAGTCTTACCCTTCGATGTTTGGAGATTAACAATGCCAAAGCAACCAATTACCAGCGGCATTGCGGGGAAGAACGAGGGCTTCACTCGACAAAAGCTCAGGTCCCTTGAAAGAAAGGGCTTTTGGATCGGCTTTGCGCACGGGTTCCTTCTAATCGTGTTGATATTTCCGTTGCTCGCATTTTTGTTCTATAAGCTCATCCTCGCTCAGATGCTCAAGGGTGAATGAGCTTGAAAGAGAAATTTCTCAGTGAACCCGGTTTCAACCGAGGGTGAACATGGCGCTCGACGAAGAACAAGAACCCCAAGACATGGCGGGAACTGGGGGCACGGATAAGGCGGCGGAAACGACAGAAGAGCCCGAGCCGAACCGCTTTCCCTGGATGAACGACACCCTGGAGTGGGGTGTTCGGGCCCAGCCTGGCAAGCGCGGCCTGACCATGCGCGACCTCAACGTGGGCAGCTACGGCGAAGTCCCCGAGTCCAGTTCCGACATGAGCCGCCGACCCCGGGGCGCCTTCCCAATTTCGGGCATACCCCGGACTGACCTTTACGCCCTCAGCGCCAAGGTTGATTTGTGGGCCGACAATGCCGTGGACCTTTACGAGGAGGCTATCCAGCGGCGGTGGATGGGCCACCTGGAAATAGCCTGGGACGAGATTACGCCCCAACCCCATGAGTACGAACTGGCCATGCGCCAGCTTTGCACCGAACTGGCCCAACAGGCCTCCATTGAGACCGACCTGATCGGCCAGTGGCTCCACAAGATGAACTACGCCTACCACGAGGTCAAGACATTCCTGGCCTCGGAGATTTTCGATTCGGGCCGTCACTACACCATCTTCCGCCATCGCGCCCTGCATAATGGCGGCAGCCTTGGCCTGGAAAGCGCCGGCCAGTTTAACCGCAGAATGATTGAGACCCGCCCGGGCTGGACGGAAGTTTCCGTGTTCCTTTACCTGGTTCGCGGCCCGCTGACCCTGCTCCTGCACCGTATTGGGGAGGCTTACGCACGCAACAAGGCCGACAAGTTCCTGTTCCGCAAGTGCCTGGAGGACAAGGCCCGCCACATGGCCTACGGAATGGCCCACGTAAAGTACGCCGTGGAAAACCGGCCCGAGGGGTTCGGCCTGGGCCTGAGCAACCTTATGCGGGGCGTGGAGCGCGACCTGGTGCAGGACCTGAAAGATCCGGTCCTGTGGGAGGCCCTGGCCATTATCATCGGCGGAAGCGTAGACAACATCGCCGAGGGCATGGCCGTGGTAGAGGACTTCAAGCACCGGTACATTGAAGACTACCTGAAGCGCATGCAGTGGGCCGGCATCAGCAAGACCGAGGCCAACCTGTCGCCGGACCTGTCTGCCTTCCTGCGCCGGGAAGAGCAGGCGTCCGCGGGAGACTGACTGTGCCCATTTACGAATACCGTTGCGAGGGTTGTGGAGAGGTCAACAGCGTGTACCTGCGTACCTTCAGTTCTGGCGACCCGACAGAATGCAAGCTGTGCGGCGGCGACTCCCTCCACCGGATAATATCCAGGGTAGCTTACCTTCGGTCGGAGACTGACAAGCTGGAGCAGCTTGACCCCAAATACTACAAGATGGTCGACCAGGCACTTGCCAACGCGCCGGCCAACTCGGACCCCGATTATCACATGGACCGGATGGTGCCCTTCAGCGCCGCCAAAGAGAAGGGCGAACCCTATTTCAAGGAATAGGGGCGGTCCGAAAACCGCCTCTGGATATCATACTCGGAGACGTCAAATGAGCGACCCGGCTACTACCTCCCTGAAATTTCCCTCGGTAGAATGGTTCCAGGCCCTGCGGGAACTGGTCAACAAGGACGAGGAATTCCGGCGGCTGGGAAGTATCGACGCGGTGATGGGGATCAAGGCAGGAGGGCGGGTGTTCGTGATCACTTTCGAGGCCTTCGAATGCACCGAGGTCAAGGAGGGCACCGAGTATGACCTTATCGACGCCGACTTCTACCTGGAAATGACAGTGGAACAGTGGCAGGAACTGTTAATCAATACCAGGGAGAATAACGGCGCCGACCTGAGCCACACCCTCAATACCCTGGACCTGACGATCCAGGGAGGCATTTCCGACAACGCCACCGGCGATCAACTGAGGGCAGACGTATTTTTCCGCGTTAACCAGAGTCTCCAGCACTTCTTTGACAGCTCCGCCAGGCTGGAAACCGTTTTCGAATGATATGCCCGCATCGCCGGCTCTTTT
>JAJEDS010000313.1 GCA_022821365.1 Dehalococcoidia bacterium
TTGGCCATACTCTGTTGTGCATGCAGGCCGGCCTGTGGGCATCGAAGGCACCTATGAACCTTGAGAACGCCCTTGTCAGGATGGTCAGCGCCGGCGGCGATACCGACACCAACGGTGCCGTGGCCGGCGCAGTCTTGGGAGCCCGGTACGGCGTAGCGGCAATTCCAGAGCGCTGGATCGAGTGCATACCGCAGCGGGAACTACTGGAAAACCTGGCGCTGAAACTGGTGAACGCCGCCCCCTAGAGACGGCGTTCACACTTACAGCCCAGTATTTACGATTCATCAAATCAGGCAAACCGCTCTGCCAGCGCCCCCCGGTTCAACTCTAGCCAGCGAGAGTTCAGCCTGACGCGCTCCAGCGCCTGGCGAATGGTGCGTTCGGCTGCGGGAGCCGGGTGTTCCTGGAAGAAGGCTTCCACCTCATCTATTTTGGCGGCCTCAGTAAAATTGCCGCACACGGAAACCAGGCGCATGATGCCGAAGCCGCCCGAACCGTACCGTCGGTCAAACTCAGTCCAATTGTCCTGCACAAATTGCCAGGCGAGGTGCCGCCCCTTCAGGTTGCCCGCTACGGCAGTTACTACGGATATGGTGTCCTGCGACCGAACGTCGTCGGTCAGAGTCCGGCGCAGGGTCTCATCCAGCAGTTCCGGTTGAGTGAACCGGGCAACGGCCAACAGAAGCCGGATCTTTTCTTCCTGAAGCTCTGCCTTGCGCTCCAGGTCCCACATCTGATCGTAGGTTTGTTCATTGCCGGCCTGGGCGGCCAGGCTGAAGACTACGCCTCGCAAGTCTGGTGGCAAGGTCGAGGCGTCCGACAGGTAGCCTTGGAACCGCTCCGTGGCCTGACTCAGGACTTCCTCATCACCGTAGCCCCCGGCCTGGCTCAGCACCGTTGAACGCAACAAGGCATCCAGATGCCCTTCCCCCTCTCGAGCGTTCCACCCAATGCTGCGGGCAGCCGGGCCGAAAAGGTCTCGGGCAAAAGCGCGGAAGTTCTCGTGGCAGGGCTCGTCGGCCACTAGTAGTTCAATATCGCGGAGGTTACTGGCCAGGTCGCTCCAAACCGAAGCGTCATTCTCATTCTCGTAAGCTGCCGCTATGTCCAGGAACTGTGTGATGGGCAGCAACCCGGCCTTTGACAGCGCGTAAGCGTCGTTCTGGATGCCCAATCGGTCGGTGGCTGGCAGGGTAAGTGCGCGGATGGCGGGAATGAGCTTTCGCCAGTCCTCCGATGAATAATTGACTCGGAAGAAGCCGGTCTGCGACGGATTGACCTTGAACCAGGAGTCGCCGCCGGAGGGTCGCGGCAGCTGCACCCTGGCCTTCGGTTCGCTCATAACCAGTGATTCGCCGCCGCCGCTGTGGGAAATTCCTACAGGCACCTGCCATACCAGGTCTTCCGGTTCAGATTCCCCCAGCAGGTTGTCGTACACAAATCGTTCCTGCGTGAGCGCCAGTTCGAGACTGTCGCCCGCTTCCCGGGCTTCCACATTGAGCACCGGATAGCCCATCTGCCCCGTCCAGGTATTCATAATGGCCGTAACCGGAAGTTGGGACGCGTCCTCCAGGGCTGCCCACAGGTCCTCGGTACGGGCGTTGCCGTACTGGTTGGCGGTCAGGTACTGGTGCAGTCCTTGCCGGAAGACCTCTGGGGTCAGAAACTGTTCCAGCATTCGGATAACCGAGGCGCCCTTGCTGTAGCTGATTGCGTCGAAAAGCTGGCTGATTTCAGCCGGGTCCTTTACTTCCTGCTCGATAGGATGGGAGTTCTTCAGACCGTCCAGGCTCAGGGCCCGGTTGGTATCCATGTTGACGAACTGTGTCCACATTTCCCACTCGGGGAAAGCCCAGTCGGTGGCCTTGGTGCCCATCCACGAGGCAAAGCTCTCGTTGAGCCACAGGTCGTCCCACCACTCCATGGTAACCAGGTCGCCGAACCACATGTGGGCCATTTCGTGAGCCACCACCTCCGCAACTCTTTGCCGAGTCCCTGCGGATGAGTTTTCCGGGTCCACCAGCAGCGCCGTCTCCCGGTAGGTGATGCAGCCCCAGTTCTCCATGGCGCCAGCCGCGAAGTCGGGAATGGCCAGGTGATCCAGTTTTTCCAGCGGATAGGGTATGCCGAAATACTCGTTGAAGAACTCCAGCATCCGGGCAGAGGTTTCCAGGGCAAATCTGCCCTGTTCTTCCTTCCCCCGGGTGGTCCAGACGCCGACAGTGGTGCTATTGACCGCTTCTTGCTCAATGTAGCTCAGGTCACCCACCACGAAGGCCATGAGGTAAGTAGACATAATCGGCGTGCGGTGGAACATCACCGACTTGAACCCGGCGTCCAGTCCCGCCTGCTCGAGAATGGGAGTATTGGACACGGCAACCATGTTTGCCGGTATGTTCAGCGTGAGCTGGAAAGTGGCTTTGCAGGCCGGTTCATCCCAGCATGGAAAAGCGCGGCGGGCATCGGTAGCTTCAAACTGGGTAGTTGCTAGGTAGCTGACTTCCCCCTCCGGATTCAGGTATTGGCTTCGATAGAATCCCCTCAATTTGTCGTTGAGCTCACCCACAAATCTCAGGTCAAGCTGGGCCGGACCCGCCTCAATGGTCTCCGGAAAGGCAACAGTAACGGTTTCGGTTTCTTCGTCCTGGGTTATGGATGAGGCCCGAATCCATTGCCCGTCCTTAATCGCCATTCCCGCGGAAACTCTCATTTCGGCGGCGTTCAGGACAATCTCAGAAGTGGCCTCTTTGACGTCAATGTCTATTACTTCCAGTCCGTCGAAGGTGAACTTGTCCATATAGGGCTGCAGGGTGATCTGGTAGTGCACGGGTCGAACGTTTTCGGGCAATACAACGGCATCGGCGCTGGGCATTTCTTTTTGCTCCTGTAATTTTCTTGCGGAAGACTTGGATGGAATTTTGTCCGGTCTGTCTTGTCGGCAGTGTTTCGACACAGCAATGATAAGGGCAAGGGATTAACGGTTCAACCGTACCTGCCAGGGCGGCGGCATTCTTGGGCGCCACTTAACCGCATAGTCTCAGAGCATTTAAGGCCCACGGTGCATCTCTGCGAAATCTCTGCGTTCTCTGAGCCTCTGTGGTGAAGATCTCCCTCGCAGAAGAACATCTGGAGGGAATATGCACTTCCAAATCGCCGCAGAGTTATCTGGCAAAAGCCCTCGGCTGTCAACCGCAAGGCAGAATGTTATAATGGCCCGAACGTTGCGACCACCCTTTTCGCATAGTTAAATTCAAAGCAGACAAGAAATTCCGGGAGAGAAATTACCTATGCCGCCACGGACGATGTTTGAGAAAATCTGGGATTCCCATGTAGTCCACGAGGAGCCTGGGCAGCCTTCAGTTTTGTATATAGACCTGCACTTGATTCACGAAGTTACCACCCCCCAGGCCTTTGAAGGGCTGCGCATGGCAGGCCGGAGGGTGCGGCGTCCCGATCTCACGGTAGCGACTGTGGACCACAACACACCTACATGGGACCTGTCCCTGCCTATCACCGACGAGATTTCCAAGGGTCAGATTGATGCCATGGTTGAGAATACCCGCGATTTTGGCATTCCTCTGTATGACCGATTCAGCCCCTACCAGGGCATTGTTCATGTCATCGGGCCGGACTTGGGCTACACCCTGCCTGGCAAGACAGTGGTGTGCGGAGACAGCCATACCTCCACCCACGGCGCGCTGGGTTGTTTCGCCCTGGGCATTGGCACCTCCGAAGTGGAGCACGTGCTGGCCACCCAGACCTTGCGCCAGTTCAAGCCCAATACCATGGAGGTTCGGGTCAACGGGCAGCTTCCCACGGGCGTGGTGGCCAAGGATGTCATTCTTGGCATAATTGGACACATAGGAATCGGTGGCGGCGTAGGGCATGTTATCGAGTATACGGGGGAAGCAATCCGCTCATTATCCATGGATGGCCGCATGACGGTCTGTAATATGAGCATCGAGGGCGGCGCCCGCGCGGGCATGATTGCCCCCGACGAGACGACGTTTGAGTATGTTTCGGGCCGTCAGTATGCTCCCAAAGGCAGGGACCTGGAACGAGCAATTGACGAGTGGCGCCAGCTCCCCACCGACGCGGGCGCGGCCTTTGACAAGCTGGTGGAAATTGACGCCGCCACCCTGGAACCCTTCGTAACCTGGGGTACCAATCCTGGTATGGTAGCCAGAGTAACCGACCGAGTGCCCGACCCTGCTTCGTTCGACGACCCAAGACAGCAGGAGGCCGCCGGAAGGGCGCTTACCTATATGGGCCTGGAACCCGATACCCCCATCTCGGACATAAAGCTGGACCGTGTCTTTATCGGGGCGTGTACCAACTCCCGGCTTGAGGACTTGCGCGCCGCCGCCGAGGTGATAAAGGGACGCAATGTCCATCCCGACGTTTACGCCATGGTGGTGCCGGGGTCCGCCCTGGTAAAGGTGCAGGCGGAAACCGAGGGCCTTGACCGAATCTTCATGGACGCCGGTTTTGACTGGCGGGTGGCCGGTTGCTCGATGTGCCTGGGAATGAACCCCGACATATTGTCCCCAGGCCAGCGGTGCGCGTCCACTTCCAACAGGAATTTTGAGGGAAGGCAGGGTCAAGGCGGCCGCACTCATTTGGTAAGCCCGCCCATGGCTGCAGCCGCGGCCATCGCGGGGCATTTTGTCGATATCAGGGAATGGTAGGGCCGCGGCATTGGATAAACGGACGCCTGAATTGAGTGGTGAAACTAAATTCATGATTCAGTTTGACCTGTCGGCATAACGGACGCATACGCCATGCAGCACGCTATTGAAATCACAGACACGAACCAATCTGCAACGGAGCATGACGCGGCGCGGGCATGGGTTGGCATGCCTTATCCCTTGTTGCTCGACGTGAGCTCGCTGGAGCTGACCGACCGTCAGTTGGAAAAGCTGTTCGCAGACAATAGCATCTTTCGGTTTGAAGTTACGGCGAAAGGGGAACTGGTCATAATGGCGCCTTCCGGCGAATATGTTGCTGAAAGGGAAAACGAACTGGCCTTTCAGGTTACGCAATGGGCCAAAGAGGATGGCACGGGCATTGCCTACGGCGCCACTGGCGGTTTCCGGCTGCCCAACGGGGCCCTGCTTGCCCCGGACGCTTCCTGGGTAACTCGTGAACGGCGGGACGCCTGGCGCGGCGAACAAGAGGCATTGCCGGAAGGAGAGCGACGCAGCTTCCCCAATCTATGGCCTGATTTTGTCCTGAAGTTACGTTCGCCGGGGGACACAGTGATTGGCCTGCAGCGAAAGATGCAGGAATACCTGGACAACGGCGCCCGGCTGGGGTGGCTGATTGACCCTATCAACAAGCGCGTGCATATCTATCGTCCCGGCGAAGCAGCAGTAGTTCTGGACGAGCCCGAAACTGTGTCGGGCGATCCCGTATTGCCCGGGTTCGTCCTGGAGCTTCAAGAAATCTGGTAACCGTGAGGAGACTATGGAACCTTTTGTGAGAATAAATGGCGTGGCCGCCCCGCTTGACCGGGTGAATGTCGACACCGACGCGATCATTCCGGCCATTCACCTCAAGAGCATCCGTCGCACCGGCTACGGGCAGTTTCTCTTTGAGCGGTGGCGGTTCAACGAAGACGGCAGTCCCAGACCCGAATTTGTGCTGAACCAGCCCAGCTATGCCAACGCCAACATTCTTATTGCCGGCAATAACTTTGGTTGCGGTTCATCGCGCGAACACGCCCCTTGGGCCTTGGGGGAATACGGAATCCGCTGCGTTATCGCGCCCAGCTTTGCAGACATATTCTTCAACAACTGCTTTCAGAATGGCCTGCTTCCCATAGTGCTGCCCGAGGAAACGGTTCGGCAGTTTATGGACCTGGCCTTGGAGAACCCGGGGGTTGAGTTGCACGTGGATCTGGAAGGTCAGCGTATCTGGGACGAGAACGAAGAAATAGTGGCCGAGTTTGACGTTGACTCCTTCCGCCGTTACTGTCTGCTGAACGGTCTGGACGACATAGGCCTGACTCTGCAGCAGGAAGACAAGATAGCCTCCTTCGAGGCTGCCCGAAAGTAAATTCACCAATAAGCCAGCCAGCGTTTCAGGCTGGACGACAGGAGAAATTGTAGGGGGGTAAGCGATTGAATACTATAGAAGCCATATCCGAGATTCTCAAACGGGAAGGCGTGGAATACCTCAGTTGCTTTCCCACCACGCCGGTAATTGAGGCTGCCGCCGCTGCCGGCATCCGTCCCATCGTCTGCCGCCAGGAACGGGTGGGAGTGGGCATTGCCGACGGCTTCAGCCGGGTCACCGACGGCGAAGTCCCCGGAGTTTTTGCCATGCAGTACGGTCCCGGCGCCGAGAATGCCTATCCCGGCGTGGCTACCGCCTATTCCGATTCCACCCCCATCCTCCTGCTGCCCCTGGGTGAGCCCCGTGAAAGGCAGGGCATCAGTCCTCACTTCAACTCGGTGTCCAACTACGCCGGGGTGACCAAGTACGTCGAGCAGATCAACACCCCATCCAGGACAACCCAGATCATGCGGCGCGCTTTCGCCAGCCTGCGCCAGGGCCGCGTGGGTCCGGTGATGGTGGAAATTCCTTCCGACATCGCCCTGGAAGAGGTGGACGAATCGGCCTTTTTCTGGAGCGGCAGGGTCCGCCCCCTGGCTTCCCAGGGCAATCCCTCTGACGTGGAGGCCGCAGCGCGGGCTCTCTGCGGAGCCCGCTACCCCGTGATTCATGCCGGGCAGGGTGTCCTCTACGCCAAGGCATACGACGAGCTTGTCGAGCTGGCGGAACTGCTCCAGGTGCCGGTGATGACCACCCTGCTGGGCAAGAGCGCTTTCCCCGAGACCCATCCCCTGGCCCTGGGCAGCGGTTCCGGCGTGATGTCCGGGCCCGTTTACCACTTCGTGCGCCGTTCGGACGTGATATTCGGCATCGGTTGCAGCCTTACCAGGCACGGCATGTCCATGAACATCCCGCCGGGCAAGAGCATCATCCACTCCACCAACGATCCCAAGGACATTAACAAGGACTACGACGTGGACTATCCCATTGTGGGTGACGCCAGGCTGGTGCTGCGCCAGATGATTGAAGCCTGCCGGGATATTGTCGGCGACAGCCGGAAGAACGACGCCAGCACGGCCAATGAAATCCGGTCGGAAAGGGATGCCTGGCTCAACAACTGGGTGCACAAGCTGAACGATTCGGGCACACCCATTAACCCCTACCGGATCATCAAGGACTTCATGCAGACTGTCCCGCCCAGCGAGGCCATAATTACTCACGACTCGGGCAGTCCCCGGGACCAGATCATGCCCTTCTACCGCACGGAGGGCCCGCGCAGCTACCTGGGCTGGGGCAAGTCTCATGGTCTGGGCACTGGCCTGGGCCTGGTTATGGGCGCCAAGCTGGCCAAGCCCGAAAAGGTCTGTGTCAACTTCATGGGCGATGCCGCCTTTGGCATGACCGGCCTGGACTTTGAAACGGCGGCCCGCTGCGGCATTCCCATCATTACGGTGGTGCTGAATAACTCCACCATGGCCGTGGAGACCAATGCCATGGCCACCTCCCACGCCCTCTACGGGACCCGCGACCTGGGCGGCAACTACGCCGATATGGGCCGGGCCATGGGCGGCTACGCCGAGCGTATCGAAGACCCGTCAGACGTGGCGGCTGCCTTCCAGCGGGCCCGCCAGCAGACTGAAGAGGGCCGGGCGGTACTGCTGGAGTTCATCACCTCCGCCGAAACGGAAACCTCCCACAGGCGGGCCTTCTAGCGGATGCGCTGTCAGGCAAGCCACAGAATCAGAGAAACTTGAGGTCTACTCAGGGCGGGAGCAAACCCGCCCTGATATTTTTTGGAGGAAGAGAAAATGCCCCCACGCTCCCGATACCTGTTCATTGCCAGCATGGATGTCCAGCCCGACAAGGAAGCCCGGTTCAACGAGGTTTACAACACCGAACACTGTCCCCTGCTGTCCCAGGTCCCCGGCGTCATTTCCGTCGCCCGTTTTGAGACTCAGGAGCTGGTGATGGTGATGGGTGGCAAGACCAGGCGCATTGTCATCGAGAACGAACCCAAGCACCACGCCATGTACGAACTGGAGTCCCCCGAAGTGCTCACCGGCCCAGGCTGGAGCGAGGCGGTGGATGCCGGGAGCTGGCCCGAAGATGTCCGACCATTCACCTTGAACCGCCGGCACACGTTATTGAAGCTGACCTACCCGGAAAGCTGATCTCCGCTCCTCTGCGTCTCTTTGTGAAAACGACATTTTCAACAGAGAGACGCAGAGGCACTGAGATTGACCCTTACTGGTTGGCCAGGGGAATAGTCGCCGTGACGCAGGGAGCATCGCCGTAGGTGGCGGTGGTGTGCCCCTGGCCGGTGGTATCGGCCACCAGGCGGGCGTCGCCGGGGCCAAATACGTGCTTGGAGCCATCGCCCAGGCCAATTTCCAACTGCCCGGAAAGGATGATCACGTACTGGGCCCGGGGCGCCGGGTGCCAGTCCTGGAACCGCCCTGCCGGGGCTTCGCGGAAGGTAATGGTGGTCGCCTCCTGGGGGTTGGTCCAGTCCGGGGTGTTGTCCAGGTCAATGGTCTCAATGTGGGTCTGTCCGTCGTCGCCGGTATACATCCGGTAGGTTCCCATGTCAGTCCTCCTACATTAATCTCGCAATAGAAAGCTATCCCATGAGTGCCTTCCCCCATCAAGAGGGGAAGGTTGGGATGTGGGTGACGGATGTTGCCATGCAATCGCCCCCGATTGGCCCAAGTTTAACTGACCTCTTTGAGATAGTCTCTAAATGGTCATTACGGCCTTTATGATTCCGTCTTCCTGGTTCTCGTACAGCTCGAAGGCGCGCTGCACTTCCTCGAAGGGCAGGCGGTGGGTAAGCATCTCCCCCGGGTTGCACCAGCCCCGGTGTTTCAGGTCCACCATGGTCCGTATGGGCGCCATGGGTTCCCGCAGCCGGCCGCCCGTGGTGGGGATCAGTTCCGGCTGCCGCTCCATCAACAGATTGTGCTCCACGGGGATGAACTCGTCCCCCTGGATTCCGAAGACCATCACCTTGCCGAACTGGGCCACCAATCGCAAGGCGGTGTTGAAGCTGTCCGGGTAGCCGGCCGCTTCCACCACCACGTCGGCGCCGCAGCCGTTGGTAAGGTCTTCCACTGCCTCGATCACGTTGACCTGGTCCGGGTTGAAGGTGTGGGTGGCGCCCATCTTCTTCGACCAGTCCAGCCGGTAGTCCAGGGGATCAATGCCCACCACCCGGTAGGCGCCCAGCTTGGCGCAAAGCATGGTGAAGGACAGGCCAATAACGCCCTGTCCCACCACCACGACGTCCTTGCCCAGCAGGCTGCCCATTTGCTGGACCGAATACAGTACGGTGCCGGAAGGCTGGCAAAGCACCCACTCAGCCAGGTCGCCCTCCTCCGGCAGGGCGCACATCCATTCCGGGCCCGACGCGATGTACTCCACCAACCCTCCCGAATTGACGCCCCGGCCGGGGTAAATGATAACCCGCTGCCCCTCGCTGTAGTCCTGGCAGCGGCTTTCCACCACCACCCCGGCGCACTCATGCCCCGGCACGCCGATTCGGCCCGGGTAATGGTCTTCCGGGAAAAGGTGGCTGTATTCGTGCCGGATGTCGCTGCCGCAAACGGAAATCTTTTCCAGCTTGATCAGGCACTGCCCATCTGCCGGAGTGGGAATCTCCGCGTCAATTATCTCAAACTGCCTGGGGCCGACCAGCCTGGCTGCTTTCATTCCCTGGTTTCCTCCCTGTGAAAATCAAACGTGGATGTACAGGATAAACAGGATATCGTCCGATTCTCGCTGGAATGCCAACCGGCTTAACCACTCCAATCCTGTACATCCTGTCTATCCATGTAAATCAACCCCCCGAACTCCCCTCGCCTAATTCCCGCTCAATTCGCAAAGCCCAGGGCTTCAGGATACCGTAGAGGGTGTCATTGATGGGCGTGGGGACACCGTACTCCCGTCCCATTCGGACGGCCGTCCCGGTCAGGCCCTCCAGTTCCACCGGCCTGCCTTCCAGGAAGTCCTTCCCCAGGGACGACATGCCCGTGGCCGGAAAGTTGTCCAGGGACGTCAGGCACCATTCCAGGGAGTCCTCCATTATGGGCACGCCCGAAGCCCGGCCTACTTCCAGTATTTCTTCGATAGCCCCCTGGATAACGGCGCGGGTTTCGGGGATCGTCCGCATTTCGCCGAACAGCGTGCGGGTGGCGGCGCCCACCGCCGCCGAGCCGGCCAGGTAGGAGAATTTTTTCCACAGCATACCCGGCATGTTCTCTTCCAGGTCCACCCGCCAGTTGGCTTCCTGGAACACCGCCAGGAGTTTCTGGCAGCGCTCGGTGATCCCCGGTTCCAGTTCACCAAAGGAAGCCCTTCCTGGGCCGCCCTGGGTAACCACGCCCGGTTCCTTAATCCTTCCTTCCAGGTAGCAGGAACCGATTAGCACCCCTTCCCGGCCAAAGGCCTCTACCAGCTGCTGCCCGTTGTCGATGCCGTTTTGCAGGGTTAACACCAGGGAGTCGGGGCCCAGCATGGGCTTCACCGCGTCTATAGCATCGGAGTTGTGGTACATCTTCACCGTGAACAGTACCAACTCCTGGACGCCCGCCTGGGAAGTGTCCTCCACGCCGTTGCCCTGGACGGTGAAGTCTCCGTCGTTGGTGCTCTCGACCCTCAGTCCATTGGCCCTGATGGCCTCCAGGTGGGGTCCGCGGGCCACAAAGGTAACGTCGTGGCCCGCCCGGGCCAGCAGCCCGCCAAAATAGCCGCCAACGCCGCCCGTTCCCATTACTGCGATCTTCATTGCTGATTCCCTCGTATCAAAGAATCCTTCGTCCCGGGATGATGGACTCCGGAGATTAGCTTACTGTTCGATGGGATAGCCGTAGTCTACCCGCAGGTCCCGTTTCATCACCTTGCCCATTACGTTGCGGGGCAGCTCTTCCACGAAGACCACAGACCGGGGCCGCTTGAAGCTGGCCAGGCGCTGTGAGCAATGGTCAATAAGGGTGGCTTCGTCCACAGTCTCCGACCGCCGTACCACCAGCGCCCTCACTTCTTCGCCCCATTCCAGGTCGGGTATGCCGATGATTGCCGCCTCTTCCACCTGGGGATGGGCCATCAAGACCTGTTCCACTTCCTCCGGGGAAATCATCTCGCCGCCCCGCTTTATAAAGTCCCTGGCCCGGCCGGCCAGGTAGATGTAGTCTTCCTCGTCCTGGTAGGCCAGGTCTCCGGTATATACCCAGCCGCCCTTGATGGTGTCCACCGTGGCTTCCTGCTGTTGCCAGTAGCCCTTCATCATCCGGGCGCCCCGGGCCACGATTTCGCCCACCTCGCCGATGGCGACCGGTTGGCCCTCCTCGTCCACAATCATTACCTCCACGTCGGCCAGGGGCTTGCCTATGGATGACAGCCGGCGCAGCTTTATCTCTACCTCGTCGGGCGTACCCTCCAGCACGTGGTCCTCCGGCGGCAGCATGGTTATGGTGGATGCCGTTTCCGTCTGGCCGAAGGCATTGATGAAGCGGACGCCGGGAAATTCCTCGATGGCCTGCCTTATGACCGGCACGGGCATGGGCGCCGCGCCGTAGGTGATGACCCGCAGGGACGACAGGTCATAATCCTTGAAGTCGGGAAAGTCCATCAGGCGCTTCAGCATGGTGGGCACCAGCATGGCCCGGTTGACTTTGCAGTCCTGGGCCAGGGCCAGCCATTCCCCTGGCTCGAACTGGCGCATGATGGCCAGGGTACGGCCCCCGTAGATGGCGGCCAGCGCTCCCTGCAGCCCGGCAATGTGGTACAGGGGAACGGTGAGCAGGTTGGTTTCTACCACGTCCGGGTCCGCCGGCTCTACCGTCGCCAGCAGGTAGGACGCGAAGCTGTCGTGGGTCAGCTGCACCCCCTTGGGCACGCTGGTGGTCCCGGAAGTAAACATAATGACGGTGGTGTCATCGTCATCGCCCCCCGGGAAATGAAGCTCCTCGGGCGGGGACTGCAGCAGTTCTTCGTATGAATGCTGGCCGGCGCCGGGCGGGCAGTCCATGGTCACCACCTGCTCGGGGGACAGCCAGTCCAGCCCCTCAATCAGGGGCAGGTACCGTTCACCGATGAACAGCGCCCCGGGGCCTGCGATTTCCAGCATTTGGGCCAGTTCCTCCGCCTTGGCGCGAAAGTTCATGGGAACGTATATGGCATCCAGCAGGGCGGTAGCGAAGTAGAGCTCAATGTTCTGGTGGGTGTTCACCTGCATGGTGGCCACGCGGTCGCCCTGCCCAACTCCCAACTCCGCCAGGCCGTTTGCCAGGCGGTTCACCCGCTCCTGCAGCTGGCTGTAGGTGTACTCCTGCCCCTCAAACAGCAGCGCCGGCCGGTCGGGCACAATGGCGCCGGCTATCAGTAGAAATTCTGAAGTGTTCATCTGGTCACCAGGTAAGGATTATCCGCGTGCGTGCGTCGGCATTCGGTCGGACGGCAGTTAACCCTGGTATGAGAGTTGGGCCAGCCGCAATTCCAGAGTCAAGCCATCCGCCAGGCCCAGGTCCAGCCCGCCGCGGATAGCCTGTTTTATATTGGCCATGGCCATCGGCGGATATTCGGCCAGTTCGTTTGCCAGCGCCTCTGCGGCGGCCTGCAACTCTTGCGCCGGCACGATTCGGGTTATCAGGCCCAATCCCAGCGCTTCCTCGGTCTCGATTCTTCTGCCCGTCAGGAGCAGGTCCAAGGCTGCCGATGTTCCGCAATGGCGGGGCAGGGTCTGGCTTCCGCCGGCGGCGGGGATCATGCCCAAGTGCGATTCCGGCATTGCGAAGGCCGTGTCTCTGGCGGCTAACCGGATGTCACAAAGCAGCATTATCTCCACGCCGGAACCGATGCAATAGCCATGGACCGCTGCGATAACTGGCACAGGCAAACTGTTCAACTGGCCCCAGACGTCCCGCTGCCAGCGCACCCGGCGAGCCACCGCCTGGGATGGCGACGTGCCAAACTCCGTCAGGTCGGCGCCGGCGCAGAAGGCCCGGCCCAGGCCCGATATTATAAGGGCTTTGACCTCGTCGTCGCACCGGACGGCAGTCAAAGCCTCGGAAAAGTCGTCCCGCATCTGCATATTGTAGGCGTTCAGGGAGCCGGGCCGGTTCAGGGAAATGCGGGCAACTGATCCCCGTTTCTCGTACACCACAGTCTCGAACCCTGGCATGGCTTTTATCCCTGCCACTTCTCGCGGGGCATAGCCCGCCGGTACAACTCCTCCAACTCCACCTCCGTATAACGGACGCCCACATTTTCCAGCACATGGGCGTCGCTTACTTCCACAGTCATCAGGGAATTGGCCTCTGCCACCTCTTGGACCAGCGGCTTACGGATGTGCCAGTTGTGGATATGGTTGTCTATCTCAATGGCGTGGACGTCTTCTTCGATAATGATGTTGGGCGAATAATACCCGGGGTGGCAGTAGATCCGAAAAACGCCACCCTCTGGCAGCAAAAGCTCGGCGACCTGGTATTCATCAAAAGGATTCTGCGGCGGGCGAATTTCAATCTCCCAACCCGGGATGATGATTACTTCGCCTGGAAAGTGCTCCTCCACCAGGTCCCGTAGTTCCGCTCCCCACTTCCAGTTGTGGTGGTCGGTAATGCCGATGCCGTCAATGCCGCTTTCCTTGATCTGGGCAATAACCTGTTCGGCTATCGAAAGCGACGGGGGCTGGAAATTAAATGCTTCCCAGATGTGGGTGTGCAGGTCAAGTTTAACTCTCAAGTGTGGCTTCCTTTTCGCTCGACTTATGTGCCCGTGAACTTGGGCTGTCTCCGTTCCTTGAACGACGCTATGCCCTCGGCCCGGTCGGTGGTGCTTTGCAGAATGACGCTCAGGTCGGCTTCCAGCCGCAGCCCCTGGTCCAGGGACAGGTCCATACCTTTGCCCACCGCTTCCTTGGCGTAAAGGGCGGCTAAGGGTGCGGCGGCCAGCGCCTGTTCAGCCAGCTTGCCGGCGGCGTCTGCCAGTTCGCCCGCCGGCGCCACCCGGTTGACGAGGCCAATGTTCAGCGCTTCCGCGGCGCTCAATCTCCGCCCGGTCAGGGCCATGTCCAGCGCCCAGGCCGGCCCCACCAACCGGGGCAGGCGCTGTGTTCCGCCGTCCCACAATACCGCAGACTGTCCAGGTTCCCAAAGTGCCAGGTAAGCAGCATCCGAACATATACGTAGGTCTCCCGCCAGCGCCAGTTCCAGTCCGTGTCCGATGGCGTCTCCGTTCAGCGCCACCAGTACCGGCATGGGCAGGCTTGCCAGTGAGTCCGCAACTTTCAGGCGCTCCATACGCTCGGCGGGGCTGCCTTCCCCACCGTCCACCGGCATTCGTCCCGCCGAAAAGAAATCACCCGACCCCGTAACCGCTACCAGCCGACATTCGTCGTCTTCGTTAAGGCGACGGCATACGTCCCGAATTTCTTCGGACATGGTTTCGTCAATGCAGTTCCTCGTCCCGGGCCTGGCCAGGCGGATGGTTGTCGTCTTCCATCCCTTGATGGCCTCGTACCGCAGAGAGATTCGGCTGTAGGATGTTGCGGAATCCTTCATTACATCGCCTGATTGAAGTGGCTAAATACTAAGTGGCGGACAATATCTTGACAAGTGGTTGGGGCTTCATTACGATGATTTAGCAGTCTCGAGGCGAGACTGCTAAAAGAGCGTAAAGGCACAGTCAAAATTAAACAAGGAGGACAGTGTACGCACCATGGCTAATTTTGCTCCGCTAGGGGAGCGGATAATAATCAAGCCCATTGAACAAGAGCAGACCACCCGTGGCGGGATTTTCCTGCCCGACACCGCCAAGGAAAAGCCCCAGGAAGGGGAGGTTATCGCGGTAGGTCCCGGCCGGGCTACTGACGAAGGCAGCCGCATTCCCATGGAACTGAGTGTGGGTGACAGGGTCATTTACTCCAAGTTTGCCGGTACCGAGTACAAGGATGGCGACGACGAGTATCTGATTATGCGCGAAAGCGACGTTCTCGCCAAGGTTTCCTAGGCAAGCAACGCATCATGTTATATGTCCGGCCTTCCTGCCGGACAGAGCCGGGTTGTTCTGGCAAATATAGAAAGCTAGTTTCATCGCAGGAGGATTAGGATGCCCGCAAAGAAGATGGCTTACTCGGAGGAGGCCCGCAAGACGCTTCGAGTTGGTATTGATACCCTGGCCGAATCCGTCAAGGTTACTTTGGGTCCCAAGGGCCGCAACGTGGTCCTGGACAAGAAATTCGGTCCACCCCTGGTTTGCAGCGACGGGGTAACCATCGCCAAGGAAATTGAGCTTCCGGACGCATTTGAGAACATGGGCGCCCAGTTGCTCAAGGAAGCCGCCACCAAGACCAACGATGCCGCCGGTGACGGCACCACCACCTCCATCGTGTTGGCGCAGAGCTTGATTAACGAAGGTTTCAAGAACGTAACCGCCGGCGCCAACCCCATGGCTATCAAGCGCGGTATCGAGCAGGCCGTGGCGGCTGTCGTGGAGGAACTCCGCGGTATGGCCCAGCCCGTTGAGACTCGCGACCGCATCGGCCAGGTTGCCAGCCTTTCCGCCCACGAAGATGCCATCGGCGAAACCATTGCCGAAGCTATGGAAAAGGTCGGCAAGGACGGCGTAATCACCGTCGAAGAGTCCAAGGGTCTGTCCGATGAGATCGAGTACGTTGAAGGCATGCAGGTCGACCGAGGCTACATCTCTCCCTACTTCATCACCAACTCCGACCGCATGGAAGCCGTCATTGAAGACGCTGCCCTGATTATCACCGACAAGAAGGTCTCCGCCGTTGCCGACCTCCTGCCCGCCCTGGAAAAGCTGCTCCAGGTCGGCCGCAAGAACGTCGTCGTCATCGGTGAGGACGTGGACGGCGAAGCCCTGGCTACCCTGGTGGTCAACAAGCTGCGCGGTACCCTGAACATCCTGGCCGTCAAGGCCCCCGGCTTCGGCGACCGCCGCAAGGCTATGCTGGAAGACATCGCCATCCTCACCGGCGGCACCGTTGTCAGCGAAGAGACCGGCCGCAAGCTGGACTCCGCCGTCGTTGAGGACTTCGGTCAGGCCCGCCGGGTAAGCTCCACCAAGGACGAGACCACCATCGTCGAGGGTCGGGGTTCTGAGGAAGCTATCCAGGCCCGCATCAACCAGATCAAGACCCAGATCGAAGAGACCACCTCCGAGTTCGACCGGGAAAAGCTGCAAGAGCGCATGGCCAAGCTGTCCGGCGGCGTTGCCGTGATCAAGGTAGGCGCTGCCACCGAGATCGAACTGAAAGAGCGCAAGGCTCGCGTCGAGGACGCCCTTTCCGCCACCCGCTCCGCGGTGGAAGAAGGCATCGTCCCCGGTGGCGGTGTTGCCCTGGTCCGCGCCCAGCGCGCCCTGGACAGCCTCAGTGGTCTGTCCGATGACGAAGAGGTCGGCGTCAACATCATTCGCCGTTCCCTCGAGCAGCCCCTCAAGCTGATCGTCGAGAACGCCGGTTCCGAAGGCGCCGTCGTCCTCAACCAGGTCAAGCAGCAGGCCGACGACTACGGTTACGACGCCGACATCGGCGAGTTCGGCCCCATGATGGAGCGTGGCATAGTTGACCCCGTCAAGGTAACCCGCTACGCCCTGCAGAACGCCGCCAGCGTGGCTGCCATGGTGCTGACCACCGAATCCATGATCACCGAGATCCCCGAGCCCGCCTCGGCAGCCCCGGCCATGCCCCCGATGGACTACTAGGCCAGTCGGTACGGCAATCGGAGAATCGAGTCCAGTGTTCGACCGCCCCGGGCAACCGGGGCGGTCTTCTCTTGCAGTAAGTACATGCCTTCACCCTGAAGGAGTTTGCTGGTAGAATTGGCCCAAAATTTTGGGAGAACAAAGTTGCTTCAGGGAAAGTTATACGGCTCCCCCCAGGCCGCCGTTGCAGACATTCCGGATGGTTCAACGATCCTGGTAGCAGGATACGCGGGATACGGGATTGCTGAAGGACTATTGGCCGCGTTGCTCGAACTAGGCAGCAAGGACCTGACTATAATTTATCGCGATGGCCCTTACTCAGATATGGGACTCGGGGCGTTGCCCTCCATCGAAAAGCTCGTCTCCAGCGGTCGGGTCACGAAATTGATTTCTCCCATTCCGTATTCGCCAGGCAGCGGCAGCGACATTGAAGAATGCTGGCAGGCAGGCCAGTTGGAAATCGAAATAGTACCCCAGGGCATCCTGGTGGAGCGACTGAGGGCTGGAGGCGCAGGCATCGGGGGAGTTTTCTTGCCCACCGCAATTGGAACCAGGTTTGAGTCGGGGAGAGAGCGGCGTACATTTCCCCAGGGAGAAGCTGTCCTGGAACTGCCCCTGAAAGCAGACTACGCACTTATCAAGGTTGCAGAGGTTGACACCTTGGGCAACTCCATCTATCACGGTTCCGGCCGCAATTGGGCTCCTGTGATGGCTATGGCGGCCAGGATAACCATCGCCGAAGCAGAGCGAATTGTTGAGCCGGGTGAGTTGGATCCAGAAGCGATTATCTCCCCGGGAATCTTCGTTAACAGGATTGTGGCGGCTACGTGACCTTGCTCACCTGCCGCAACAAGGAAATCTATGCCCCCTAGATTGGATGAACTAACCATGGCGCGCCGGGCCGCGTCCGAACTACAGCCGGGTCAGGTGGCGGCCCTGGGATCGGGACTACCTGCCAGAGTGGCCGAGGTGGTCCCTAACGGGGCCGCTATCCAGTTGTTGTCCGACGGAGGCGCCCTGGGCTACAGCCTCACCGGAGGCGCCGACAGTGCCGGCGGCCCATCCCTTTGCGGTCCCAATGGTTTGCCGGTCGCACTGGAAAAGGGTGGCTCCGTTGTGGGTATGGCGGACTGGGCCGCCTTGCTTCGGGGCGGCCATGTGGAGGTTGCGATAGTGCAGCCCGCGCGAGTGTCTGCAGCGGGGGACCTCCTGGGGTGGACCACTGCGGCGACACCGGGCCTTTTCGCTCCGGGCAGGACGGTGGATCTGGCTGCCGGAGGTTGCAAGGTCATTGCCATGCTTCCCCACATCGGCAGCGACAATAGCCCCAATATTGTGGCCGAATCTATCCCGGTGGCAGATGGTCGAAGCTGCGTGAGCATGGTGATTACGGACATTGCCGTAATTCGCGTAGAAGACGGCGTCCTTGTCCTCTCTGAAGTTGCTCCTGGCTGGAGGTTCGACGACATAGCGGCCATGACCGGCGCCCCGCTCTCTCCTTCCGGTGATCTGAAAGAAATGGCCCCGAACCTGGAACACCTGAAAACTGAGCGGCCCGGAAAGGTTTTTCCCGATGGCCCCTCCGCCATTACGGACTTGCAAGATGGCGCTACGGTTATGATCGACGGGTTTGGGGGTCCCGGCGGAATGGCTCACCATTTGCTGGTTTCCCTCCGTGACCGGGGGACGAAGGGCCTGACCATCATCAGCAACACTATCGGAATCGCCCGCATCGTCAACTTCGGCACTCCCGCCGGCAAGCTGGCCATTGACCATTCCATCCTGGTCGAAAACGGGCAGGTGGCCAAGGCCATTGCGACCTACCCGGTATCCCCATCCGCGTCCCGCCCCAGCACCTTTGAACTGGCCTACCGGCGTGGCGAGGTGGAGTTGGAACTGGTTCCCCAGGGCACCTTGGCGGAACGCCTCCGGGCCGGCGGCGCCGGCATCTACGCCTTCTACACTCCCACCGGCGCCGGCACCTTGATTGCCGAAGGCAAGGAGTCGCGAGTCATCGACGGCAAGGAATACATCCTGGAACAGGCGTTGACCGCTGACTTCTGCCTTATTCGCGGACATAAGGCGGATACTTTGGGAAACGTGGTGTACAAGGGCACTTCCCGGAATTTCAACGCCGTAATGGCTCCCTCCGCCCGAGTTACCATCGTCGAGGTTGACGAAGTGGTGGAGGCCGGGGAACTGGCCCCCGAATTAATAGTTACTCCGGGCATCTACGTGGACCGTATAGTAATACGTCCCGAAGGATTCTCACCCTACGAATAGGCGCCGTTCGGGCCCAACCAGGCGAGGCAAGTTCATGGTTGAAGAAAAGGAACGGCTGCCCCGGGAAGTGGTAGCCATGCGGGTCGCAAAGGAACTTCCTGACGGCGGCTTCGTGAACCTGGGCATTGGCATTCCTACGCTGGTATCCAATTTTATTCCCGATGGCAGCGTGGTCTTCTACCACAGCGAGAGCGGTGTCTTGAACTGCGGTCCTTTGGCAGAGGAAGACGAGCAGGATATTGACCTGATTAACGCCGGAGGCCAGTTCCTGCAGATGGTGCCGGGAATGGCCTTCTTCAGCACCGTAGAAGGGTTCGCCATGATCCGTGGCGGCCACGTGGATGTCACCGTGCTGGGCGCCCACCAGGTTTCCGCTACCGGCGACCTGGCTAACTGGATGCTGCCCGAACGGGGCGTAGGGAACATCGGCGGCGCAATGGATCTGGCTGCTGGAGCCAGGCAGGTCATCGTCGCAATGGAACACACCGACCGCAACGATGGACCAAAGGTAGTCCAAGAGTGCTCATACCCTATCACCGGCAAGGGCTGCGTGTCACTCATAGTTACCGACTTGGCGGTAATGGAGCCCACGCCGGAAGGACTCGTATTGAAGGAAGTGGCCCCTGGCTGGACTGTGGAAGAAGTGCAGAAGCTTACGGGCGCTGCCCTAATAGTGCCTCCGGACCTGAGGGAATACGAGCTCTAGTTCCGTAATCTGAAAACGCCTTGCTGCTCACCCCTACGTACGTTTGCTTCGCTTTCCCATCAAGGTGGTTAGCATCCCGGGGGATAGCTTTTCTGGGAAACCATCTGCCCTGACGGGTTAAACAGGCCGGCCGTGTCCGGGTTGTTTTCGTCGTTTTTCCATATTGCGCTCCCCCTGCCAAAGGAAAATCCACCCCAATTTGCATGCACTTGGTTGGTGTAGACCCTGATTTGTTCTCCATTTTCCATTTTGTAAGAATTTTCAAACTTGAACTCAGGCCCTCTCGCTCCCAGGTCAGCCAGTCGCCAGCCGAGTAATTCTACCTGGCCCGGTCCTTCGTTGAGCAACTGAACGTATTCGTCCGCTTCAGACTTGGGCACTTCTCCATCATAAAAGATGCATTCAATCACCAGTTTCCCGTCCGCGACCGGCGGCGCCGGCATCTGTGTTGGCGTTGGCGTAGCGGTGGGTAAGGGGATTGCAGTAGGAGTGGGGGATGGTATGGCCGTCGGTGTCCTCGTCGGGGTGGGCGCCAGGGTAGCTGTAGGTATAGGAGGGGTGGGTGTTGTTGTTGCTGTAGGCCTAGGTGTAAGTGTAGGTGTAGGTGTAGGCCGAAATGTTGGACTGGGTGTGGGCGCCGGGGTGGCCGTTGCAGTCGGTTGTAGTGAAGGTAGCGCAGTTGCAGTGGCCGCGGGGAGGGCCGTAGGTTGTGGCGCTGGACTGGAGTCCAGAACAATCGTCGCCGTGGGTTCCGTCGGCGCCACCCCTGAGGGAGTCTCTATAGATTCTATTCTTGGTGCGGGCGCTTGGGCGCCGGTCACAGCAGGGTCCAGGATCGCTGGTTCGCTCGGCGTAGGGGAGACTGCCGCAACTGTAAGGAAGGCGTTGGTGGTGGGCTCCATAGTGTTGGTTGGAACCATGGCAGGTTGCGGATCTGTTTCAGAGGGAACGACTAAGGTGGGTCCGAAGGTCAATATAGGCGCGGAAGGAGCTGAATTCCCCAGTACCTCCAATAAGAGCGGTGTTGGGATTGGAGACGGTATCAAGGACCTTGGTTCTGGACTATGCTGCTTCGGCTGGGAAACGAACCCGGTCCCTGCAAGCGGGGACGCTGAATTTGGCCCATGGGCCAGTCCATCGCCGTCGGTGTCCACCGCCTGCCACACAAGGAATGCCAGGATTATTTCCAGCGAAAGCAGTATGCTAAGCAGCCCGATCATTGACCATCTGCGCAACGTCATGGGCGGCAATGTAATGTACGAGCCACCGTTACGCAATGCCTAGTTATCGGAGGTTCACCGGAACAAGCCCTCGAACTCTTGTTGTTGTCTGCACCGTGTTTAATTTGCCAAATGTTTCGCCCGTGCTATAATCGTGAATACCAAGAGAGCGAGCCTAGGTGGTTGGCTATTGGGGTGATCAGCCCGAGGGCGGTTCACCGCGAAGCTGACAACGGATGAAGTGAGGATGGTGTGGCGGCCCGCAAGGTTCGACCCAGATGTTCGGGTCGATGGATATCCGGCGAACCCCAACATCAGGACACTTCAATATTTTCAGGAGGAGTACCGTGGACAAAGGAAGTGAAGTCTTCAACGCTGGCGCAGTGGACATTACCCTGGAATACCGGGCGCTGATGCCCGATCAGGGCCTGTGCGTACAGGTCTTTGGCGAGGTTGACGGCAATGACGTAGAGATTCTGCGTTTTGACTGCTTCGACCAGTTGCCTCACTATCACTATGGCCCCGCCAACAACAACATCCGGTTGAACATGGACAAGACCACTGTTGGCAATCCCTTTGGCTGGACCATGGGCCACCTGCGGACCAAGCTGCCTGATATGATCCGGCGTTCCGGATATGCGGCCCTCGCCGACGCGGTCGAAGCCAATCCGGTTTCCGAGGCCACTCTTGACGAGATCGAGGCCAAGGGCCGCCAGATGGCTGTCGCCATGCGCCGTACGGTAGCGCATCAGTTCGAGCGAATGCTGGACGGCGACGTTTACACAGTTGGCAACCTGCGCATCGGGCTGGAATACCGGTTTGCCGGCAATTCCGAAGGGCTCGCGATTCACGTCCTGTCCGACGTGGCGGACCAGACCGTGGAACTGTTGGCCTTTGACTGCTTCGTCAGCGGCCCCCACTATCACTATGGCCCGCGCAACCAGGACATCCGGATTTACTGGGACACCACCACCTCCGGGGACACCCTGCGCTGGACGCTGGACCAGTTCTACGCCGGCAACCTGAAGGCTATGATCGAGCGCGCCGGCTACCCCACCATCGCCAACGACGTTGACGAAAACCTGCTTCAGGCCACCATGCCGGCCATCGAGAAGCGGGCCTTCGAACTGGTCGAGGAAAACCGCGGCGGTGGCGACGACCCCAAGTCCGCTCTGTTGAAGGAAATCGAGTCCTTGAAAGAGCGCGTCGCCGCCCTGTAAGTATCAAGACCCCGGCAACGAGGCAAACTGGAAC
>JAJEDS010000049.1 GCA_022821365.1 Dehalococcoidia bacterium
ACGTCCGACTCCCAGCATATCAAGTTTGGCTGCTTGAGGGTTCCGTTCGGCTACAGGGAATGCTCAATGCTAACCGGAAGCCAAACAACCTACTTCCGGACGGAACCCGCCTGCATAGGGGCAATTCGAGAATCGCCCCTACGCAGGCGGTGGAGGACCGGGGCCGAAATATTACTTGAACTCATCACCTTGACATAGTTCTAAAGGGTCTGCTTCAGCCTTATGGCCAGCGAGCGGGTCAGCCCCGGCACGGCGGCGATATCGTCCACCGGAGCGTCCTTGATTCCCTGGATGGAACCGAAGCGCCTTAGCAGCATGCGCTTACGCTTGGGGCCAATCCCGGTAACTGTGTCAATGGTGGACTTGAGACTGGACTTGCTGCGCAGGTTTCGATGGTAGGTTATGGCGAACCGGTGCGCCTCGTCCCTTATCCGCTGCACCAGGTACAGCCCCTGCGAGTTTCGTGGCAGCTCAATGGGTTCCGATGTGTGCGGCACGAACAACCACTCGTTCTCCTTGGCCAGCGCCGACAGCGGAATATCGTCCAGACCCAGTTCCAGCAGGACTTCCAGGGCGGCCGACAGATGACCCTTGCCCCCGTCGATAATGACCAGGTCCGGCTCGATGCCCCAGGCCGAAGTATCTGGTCCGGTTTCGGGGCCCGCTTCCGCCGAAGTCTTCTCCCTTTCCGACCTGGCCTCGGCCAGCCTCTTGAACCGCCGACGCAGCATTTCCTGCATGCTGGCGTAGTCGTCCACGCCTTCCACCGATTTTATCTGGAACCGGCGGTAGTGGCTCGTCTTCGGCCTGCCGTCCTGGAAGACCACCATGCTGCCTACCAGGTTGCTGCCCTGCACGTGGGAAATGTCGTAGCACTCCATCCGCAGGGGCAGGGCCGGCAGGCTGAGTTCTTCCTCCAGCTCCGACATGGCCTGGTGCAGCACGTCCGAATTGTTCAGCCACTTTATGCGGTGCTGGGCCAATCCTTGGACGGCATTTTCGGCCACTACATCCATCAGCTTCTTTTGCTGCCCCCGCCTGGGGCACACAAGCCGCACCGCGCCAGTTCTCTGTTCCCGCAGCCAGTTCCTCACCAGTTCCTGGTCCTCCAGGGGGTTCTGGATATAGACCACCGGGGGAATCACCAGGGCCGTCTGGTAGAACTGGCGGACAAACTGCCCCATGATAACTTCAGGGGAGTCATCCTGGGTACCCTCCATGAAGAAGTGGTCGCGGCCGATCAGCTTGCCGCGCCGGATGAAGAAAATCTCCACCCACGTCTCGCTGGTCCCCTGGGCCAGGGCGATGAAGTCCATGTCGCCGCCGGGGTTCGACTCTACCTTGACCTGCTGCTCCTCCGCCACCTGGTCGATGCCCCTGATCTGGTCCCGCAGCGCCGCCGCCCGCTCAAATTCCAGCTCCTCCGCCGCAGCCTCCATCTTCTTCTTCAGTTCCCGGGTAACGGCCTCCGTATTCCCCTCCATGAACATGATCACCTGCTGGATGACCTGGGCGTATTCTTCCTGGGTGGCCAGGCCGGAACAGGGCGCAACACAGCGGTGAATGTAATACTCCAGGCAAGGCCGTGGGTCCCGGCCCGTAATCGTCTTGGTGCAGGACCGGTAGGGGAACAGCTTCTTGACTAAATCCATGGTCTTGCGGACGCTGCTGGCTGTGGCAAAGGGCCCAAAATACCGGGCGCCATCATTGGCCACCTGCCGCGTTATGTAGACCCGGGGAAACTCTTCGGTCAGGTCAATCTTCAGGTAGGGATAGGTCTTGTCGTCCTTCAGGCGCGCATTGAAATGGGGCTTGTAGCGCTTGATAAGGGTATTTTCGAGGATCAGCGCCTCGGCCTCGGTGTCCGTAACTATGAACTCGAAGTCCGTCATCCGGGACATCATCCGCCGAATCTTGGGAGGCTGGCCGCTGGGAGAGCCGAAATAGGAGCGGAGCCGGTTGCGCAGCACGCTGGCCTTGCCCACGTACAGCACTTCATTTCGGGCGTCCTTCATCAAGTAAACGCCCGGCTTTTCGGGAGTTACCCGCAAGCGATGTTCAAACTGGGCTAATGGCATCAGTCTAATGTGGACCGGTTACTGACCGGTAACCTTGCCGGCTTTGTGTCCGGGGGCCAAAAATCCGCCGCTAAATGGCGAAGGAAACGCCCAGCAGGACCGCAGTAACAATCCCGGCCAGGATGAGGATGCGCCGCAATTCCCTCGCCAGGTGGGTGTAGGCCAATGGCTGTGCGTTCCTGCCTTGAGAGGAAGCAGTCGCCACGGGGCGCGCCGGAGCAGGGGATGGCTGCAGTTGCCTCTGTGCCGCATCGGCGCTCGGCGCGGCGGTCGCGCTGGCTGCAGCGGCAGGAGAAACCATGGTCGCCGCCGGCGAACCACCCTCCTGCCTCGCAGTCGATGCTACACCCTCGGAAGCCGACCGGTCCTGGCGTCTCCTGCGACGATTTAACTGGGCCTGGCGCGCCGCTACTCTCTTGCCTTTCGCTGGCATGGTGAAGTTCCTCCTGAATGGGGCTGAGATTGAACCCGACTCACCTGGGTACAACTCCAAGCCGGCCCGTTCAATCGATCTCTCTTGCTAATGGCGGACGTCCTGTACTTCACCCGCGCTATATACCCATTATGGCCTATGCGACCCGCTGAACGCAAATGAAACACCGGCGGCAAGTTGCCGCCGGCGCAAACAATTAGCTACTGAATAATCCTGTTTAGACAGCCCTGGGATGGCTCTTCTCGTATTCGTCCCGCAGGTGTTCCGATGTCAGGTGGGTGTACACCTGGGTGGTGGAAATGCTGGAATGGCCCAGCAGTTCCTGAACGTGCCGCAGCGACGCTCCCTTCTGCAGCAGGTGGGTGGCGAAGCTGTGCCGCAGGGTGTGGGGCGTTATTTTCCGGTCTATGCCGGCCCGCTTGCTGTAAGTCTTGAGAATGTTCCACACCCACTGCCTGGTAAGCCGCTCGCCCCGGTGGTTTACAAACAGGGCCGCCTCATCCTTTTTCTGGCCCAGCAGGGACATCCGGCTGGTGGACAGGTAGTCCTGCAGTCCGTCCAGGGCGCGGTCGTGGGCGTAAACTATCCGCTCCTTGGAGCCTTTTCCCCAGCAGCGAATGTACGATTCTTCGAAATCGACGTCCTGCACGTTCAGCGAGACCAGTTCGCTGACCCGCAGGCCGGTGGCGTAGAGCAGTTCCAGGATGTTGGCATCCCGCTGCCCCTCGGCCGTGCCGGCCTTGTCCGCTTCTTTCAGCAGTCGGACCACCTCTTCCTCCGTCAAATACTTGGGCAGCGCCCGACCCACCCGGGGCGACACCAGGGAGTCAGTAGGCGGCTCATCAATCACGCCGTTCTGTGCAAGGAAGTTTAAGAATGACTAGATGG
>JAJEDS010000330.1 GCA_022821365.1 Dehalococcoidia bacterium
TTCGTTTATGCTCCGGACCGTGTCGTGGATGTTCCCGGCGGCATATCGTTCAAACTCCGCTCCGGGTTCAACTTCCGCCTCGGTGCGGGAAGCCACCACTACCTTCGCGCCCGCCCGAGCCAGGCCGTGGCTTACGGCACGGCCAATGCCCCGGCTGCCTCCGGTTACGATGGCTACCTTGTTGGTCAGGTTCATCATTCCAGCCGCTAGCCGGCGGGACGGAACTTGGGCAGGCTGATTGTATCGGTCAGGTCGTCGAAAGTAACTTCAACCGCCATGCCGCACTTGATGACTTCCGGGTCGGGTTCAATGTCCACCAGGTGGGAAATTATGCGCGCCCCCCCCTCCAGCTCAACGATGACGGGTACATAAGGCACCATGTCTCGAAAGGCCGGCGTCGGCGCCCGGTGCACGATGCAAAAGGTATGGACGGTTCCCCGGCCGCTGCTCTGCATCCAGTCCGTGTTCCTCGAGAAACAGGCCGGGCAAATGTCCCGGGGATAGAAGTAGATGTTGCCGCAATCAACGCAGCGACGGAGCCACAATTCGTGCTCCTTGCACTTTTCCCAATAGAAGTCCGATTCCGGCTGGGGAACGGGGGGAGTTACAGGCGGGGCGGGCTGTTGCTGCTGGGTCATCCGCTGCTCCTTGCTTGGGCCCGCTTACAGGAGCGGGGCCCGGATTCTCGCACCAAATTGGCTTCCGGCTGCTGCCTGGAAGCAAACCCAGCATAAGTAGAAAACCAAAGGTAGTCAAGGCAAACTGGACCTGTCAGGGCAAGCGCAGTTTATGCCTGGCGTAAACCCGTAGTTCCCGCGAAGATGAGAATTTCGACAGGTTGGGTCAGAATGCCTGCCATCACAGGAAGCAACCGGCGAACCTGACGACATTCCTGGGGCAGTAATGTCATCCCTGGTACTTCAGGGGGGATGGCCCGCGGGTGAGGGCCCCATCCATTCCGAAGGAAGTCACTCCAGGGCGGTTGTAATCTGCCTGAACCGGGTTTATCGTTCATTGCGCAGTCTGTTCATAGACTGGCGCCCCTGGAGCGGACCATGCGAATTGCGGTTATGGGTACTGGGAGCATCGGCAGCTACTTTGGCGGGATGCTGGCCCTATCCGGCCAGCAGGTCTCCCTGATTGCCCGGGGAGAGAACCTGGAGACCATACGGTCTAAAGGCCTCCGGATACAGACCGACGACGAATTAATCACCATTCCCTGCGGGGACTGCCTGTCGGCCTCCGACGACCCCGCCGAGGTGGGGCCCGTGGACCTGACTCTGCTAACCGTAAAGACTTATCAGAACGCGGTTGCTGTCCCCGCCATACGGCCTCTGGTAGGCCAGGACACCATCGTCTTGTGCCTGCAGAACGGAATCGACAGTTACCAGGCAGCGGCCGAAGTGCTGGGCGCCGAAAAGGTGCTACCCGGGGCGGCCTACATCGAGGCGGCGCGGTTGGGCCCGGGCATGGTAAAGCAGAGCGGCAGTGTCGTCCGCATCGCTTTTGGCGAGCCGGATGGCAGCGACAGCCAGCGCGGCCGCATAATTCTCCGGGCCTTGTCGGATGCAGGCATCAATGCCCAGTTCAGCCAGGACATCCGCCAGGTGCTGTGGACCAAGTTCCTGTTCATTGCCACCATGGCCGGCGTAACCAGTCTTTCCAGGGAGACCATGGCCGAAATAATGCCCCGCCCCGAATGGAGGCAGGTCATTGTTAACTGTATGAGAGAGATTGAGGCCGTGGCCCGGGCCAGCCAGGTTGCCCTTGCTCCCGACATAGTGGAAACAACGGTGGCTTACATTGAGGGAGACCTGCACGACATGCACGCTTCAATGCACGCCGACGTAATGGCCGGCCGTCCACTTGAACTGGAGGCCCTGACTGGCGCCGTAGTTCGCGCCGGCCGGTCCGCCGGCGTTCCAACCCCCATCAACGATGTAATTTACGCGGCCCTCAAGCCCTTTGGTGCGGGAAGCTGAAAATGGCGTCAATCTCGAGCTTTTGGCGTAAAGGTGCTTTCGCCACCATTCTCTTGGTCCTGGCCCTATTGGTGGCCTGCAATTCCCAACCGACGGCGCTGCCTCCCAGCGCCGCCGCGCTCGCTCCGCCTGCCCCGGTCGTGGCCCCCACTGTCGCATATACTCCCACGCCTGTTGCCACGCCGACAGCCACGCCAAAACCCATTCCCACGGCGACTATCCCGGCCGTCGAAGATACACCCGCGCCGGCAAGGGAGGTTGAAATGATTAAAGAACCCGCGGAAACTCCCGCAGATATGTTTCAGCGTCGGCCCAGCTATGACACCAGCAAACCCTTTGCCGAACTTGTCAGGCCCCACTTCTTCGCTGCCACTGAAGAGGGTGAACTGGTCGAGGTCCAAGGCGCGCCCGACCTGATAGTCGAAGTAGATGGCAAGCTAAAGGTCCGCCTTGCCTATGAAGACAGCCACATTTTCCTCGACCCCCTCGCCCTGGAATCGGAGCTAATCGGAGAGCACCCGGTGCACAAGGTCTATCGGCTGATGGAAATGGGCGTGCCTGTCGACGATGGCCTGCTGTCAGACTTGGGTGGCGACGAAACAAGCCAACTCTTCAATACGGTGGACTTTGAATACCAGCGACGTCGGTTCTCCTCCGGTGTGGTCGCCGAGGTTTTCCTTGACGGCACCTTCCTGGTCATTCCCGACGAAGTTCCCCCCGAATGGCAAAGCAATGATGACCGTATCTCCTCGCCTACCCACCTGCACCTGAACTCCCGGGCCTTCAGCGGTGGTTCCACCGACCTGGCGCGGGACTACGAGCTGGAAATCTTGTCCCTGCCCTTCGAAGACCAGCGCTATCCCCCCGCTCCCCTGGCCCTCAAGCAGTGCCGCGTGTACGAGGAAAGCCTGGGCACATCCGATTATGTGGGTATCCTGGAGTCGCTGGGCTATCGGTATACGCCGGGGCACATCTCCAGGGACCTGGAAGATAACGTCTCCCTGGTCGACCGGGCTCAGGCCCTCTTGTGGAACGGTTCCGGCACAGGGGTACAATACTTCGGCTTTGAGGGTTGGTGGATAGCCGGCATCCTCAAAGGGGAACAGGCGCCATGGCTGGGTGACTGCGACACGGCCGGCGGTTTCCGAGCCTACCCGGGCGGGGAGAATGGCCAGAGCCGGCACTATCTCATTGTGCGCCGCTCGCTGGAACCCGACAAAAGGCAGCGGTACAAAGTCCTGGAGGTTGACGCAACCGGCGAGGCCACGGAACTCTACACTGCCCCGGGTATTATCCTGATGGCCTTGCCCCTGCCCTATAACACCAGGGCCTGGCTCTTCAGCACCGAGGGCTGGACGCCGGCGGAGGGAGAGCAGCCGGCAGACCCCCGCTGGCAAGCCGTCTTCCAGGTTAACCTGGATAGCCCCGACGAGTATGTGAAAGTCCGTTATCCCATTCACGGCTTTCCCAGGGCGCCCGAAGCCGGCCTGTATGGCGCTTCCGCCCGGATGGGCGACGAAAGCGACTATCTGTTCAACACCCTGTACGGGTTTAAGGACGAGGGCGGCGGCATCTGGGTGGTGGACGTGAGGGACGAGGGCTTCCTTTCCAGTGAAAGCAGCTTCGCCCGCATCGTGTCCTGGGACCATACTCTCAGCTGGATGCCGCTGGGACGGCTGGAAGATGACCCGTCGGCCATGCACCTGTTCATGACCGGCAAGGAAGTGGCTGACGACTTCGCCATGACCGCCAACGTCCTGCGCGTTCGGGAGGACGGCCTCAACTCCACCATAGAAAAGTCGGAGCGGTTGCTGCAGATGGTGGGCTGGAACCCGGTTCCCTTTGGCTGGCAGAAGCTGTCCGACACCGAGTACCGCATGCTGGTGGAGACCCACTACAACTACGAGAGTTCCCTCATGCCCCGGGCCAAGGGCGTGTACGTTATTCCGGTAAGCCTTTCCGAAGAATAGGGAGGAGGATTACCAAGCCGAAGCAAAAGTGCCTTCCCCCTTTGGTGTGGGAAGGGCAGGATGAGGGTGACAGGGGTCGCAATGCCATCGCCCCCCCACCTGGCGCACAATGCAAAAGCAGTTCCAAGGTCGTTACCAAGGAGGAAGCGTTGACCAACAAACCGATAGATAACTGCTATTGGGTAGTACCAGGCAAATTCCTTGCCGGAGAGTATCCCAGGAACCTGGATGATCCATCGTCATTGGAGAAACTGGCCGCGTTCAGGGAAGCGGGCGTAACGATCTTCATTGATCTGACCGAAGAAGGAGGTATGCTCCCCTATGCACAATGGCTGGACACCGAAACCCAGACCCATCAGCGCTTCCCTATCAGGGATGTAACCACTCCCTCATCCCCGGAACTGACGTCGGATATCCTCGACACCATTGACAGGGAAATGGCAGACGGCAATCTTGTCTACGTTCACTGCATGGGCGGCATCGGTCGCACCGGCACCATTGTCGGTTGCTGGTTATCCCGCCACGGGCGCCAGGGGGAAGCGGCGCTGGAACGCCTGCAGGAACTCTGGGCTGATTGCCCCAAATCCGCCTGGACACGTTCCCCGGAAACTGAGGCGCAGCGCCACTACGTCAGGGACTGGCAGGAAGCGGAAAGCTCGTAGCCTGGCACTGCCTTACCCGGGAACGCACCCGGCAAAATACTCCCGCGCCGCCAGCTTGTCATCCAGGTTGCCAAAGGCCATGGTGTAGAAGCCGATATAGCCCGACGATTCCAGCCTGGTAAAGACCGCTGGAAAGTCGATATTGCCCTCGCCGGGGTTCAGGTGAACTTCCCGGTCCCCCAGGTTGTCGGCCAACCTCACCTCTCCAATGCGGTTGACGCCAAAGGCGTCCAGGAAACCGTCCACGTCCTCCGGCACCAGGTGGGCGTGGTTGACGGTAAAGGCCCAGCCGAACCGCTCCGAAGAAATGGCGTCGAAGTAGAACCGGCACTCCTCGACGGTGTGGGCCATGTAGTGGATTTCCGCGTCGTCCGGCTCAAAATTCAGGTTCTCCAGGAACAGGGTAACTCCGGCCTTTTCAGCATAGGCGGTGGCCCGCTTCAACCGTTCCAGGGATGACTGGAACCGGTAGTCTAGCGAACTACTGAAGTGGTAACCGCCGTGGGTTACCACGCCCAGGCACCCCAGCCGCTTCGCCAGGTCAATGTTGCCCTCCAGGTAACGGTCAACCGCCTCGTCAACGTAGGGTGAAAACTCGGCGATATTGATTGACGAAGCGGTGTGGAGGGTCAGGGTGACGTTATCTTCCCGGGCGGCCTGAATCACCGCCGCAACCCGGTCGTCGCTCCATTCCGTCAGCCGATTGGGCCCCTGGTCGGCATTAAAGTCCAGGTAATGAAATCCGTGCTCCGCGGCGATAGCCAGCGCATCCTCCACGCGGGTTGTGCCGGCATCGTAGCCTATGCGGTCTTTTAGCGTCATCAATAAAGCCTTTCCTCCCGGGTTGTCTAAGGTGGCGGTCAAAAGCCCCTGGCCTACAAAATAACCGGCGCCGCCTCCAGGGTGGCGGGAATCCACTCCCGCAGCAGTTCGGCCAGCTCTTCCCGGCACTCCTCCAGGCGGTGTTCCGCTCCGTCGTAAAGCACCAGCCGCTTCGGTTCGTTGGCCCATTCGTAGACCTGCATCCCGCAGGAATAAGGGAGCCTTGTATCTGCTTTCCCGTGGACGATAAGCGTTGGGCGGGGTGACACCAGGCCGGCCATGTTCGCGCCGTAGGTCTGGGGAGAGAGGGAGACGACGCCGGCCACGTGCCGGCTCACGGCGCCGGCCGCGACCACCACTGCCCCACCGAAGGAGTGCCCGACCACCACCACCGGATCGTGGCCCATGTCCTCCAGGCAGGTAACCCCTGCCAGCAGGTCCATGGCGCATTCAGGAAGCACGTTGGGCAGTCGGTAATCAAGTCTCAGGGAGGTAATGCCCTGGGCCGTGAACTCCTGCGCCAGCTGGGCATAAAGGCCCGGCCCCGGTCCGCCGAACCCGCCACGCGCCCCGCAGACCCAGATAACGCCCTTGGTGGAACCCGGCGACCGGTGCAGAATGGCCGGAATGTCGCCCCGCTCGGTGGTAAGCGACAGCCCCTCGCCCACGTCGCCGTCGGGCAGGGGAATCGAACGAACCTCATTCACTTGGATCTTCAGATAAGTGTCGGGGCGGCTCGCCGCCGTTCCTTCCCCATCCGGCATGCTGCACCTCTGCTCGCTCCAGAGTATCCGTTAGTCGGACTTAATCCTAGTCCAGCAAGGCTGCCGTGTCCACAGGAACTGGAGAAAAACACGCACCCGGAGCGCCTGGGACTGCCCTGCCCGTGAGAGAGCGAGGATAGAATTCTCTTTTTCCCAGTCATTTCCTATCGTTTCCGCTCACTTTGTACCTGGACACGGAATGGCAATAGGTTGAAATGGCAGCCCGTTGGCGGGGATGTAGGTCATTGGCGCATCCGGTATATGACTCGAACGTAGACAGGAATGTCGCTTGGGCCAAGGATTCAAGGGGTTTTCGTTATTATGGTATGCCTGGGCCATGCGGTCAGGCCAGGGCCAATTGTCAGTGACTTGAGGAAGGGACGCGCATTTCAGGGTCAGCCTGGGGCAACACTTCAGTTGTTCCAGCGGAATTGATGCTGCGGTTGTCAATCCAATGGAGCCGGGGTAACATCCCCTTGTCTCTCGGAAATATTCTGGTCAGCATCACCCGCCAATTAGGACTACTCAGGAGGCAGCATGGTCCAGGCCGCAATTGACGGCTATTTCGCCACCAACGGGATTAATCTCCACTACCGGGACTGGGGCGGAACAGGCCGTCCCGTGGTGCTGCTTCACGGCCTGGCCTCATCCTGCCACATCTGGGACCTGGTGGCGCCAGACCTGGCCCAGGACTTCAGCGTAATCGCGGTGGACCAGAGGGGGCACGGCCTCAGCGACAAGCCCGAGTCAGGGTATGACTTCGCCTCCGTGGGACGGGACTTGCTGGGTATAATCCAGGCCCGGGGCCTGGAAAGTCCCGTCATAGTGGGACATTCCTGGGGCGCCGACGTGGCCCTGGAGTTCGCCGTGGCCTGGCCCGAAATTCCCGCCGGAATTTGCTTCGTTGACGGCGGCATGATTGAACCCTCCGCCCGCCCGGGGATGACCCTCGAAAAGGCGCGGGAGGATATGGCGCCTCCCCT
>JAJEDS010000265.1 GCA_022821365.1 Dehalococcoidia bacterium
TGTCGTAAATTTCTTTCACTTCTCCCACCTTTAACAATCTCTCTGCAGCACCTCCACGGAATCTCCGTAGATGATGCCCTTGTTCTCGGGTGGGTCAATTCCATCTTGGCGATTTCGCTCATTATTACATTGGCGCTAACAGCACTTAACTCGGGGCTGCTCGGCTCTATGGTAGAGCGAACGAACTTATCATCCCTCCCCTAACGGTTGGCAGGGACCCGTCTGCAATTCGGGTCGCCGGCGGACAGAGCCGGAGCCGGTTTCATCGGCTTCGGCAACATCATCATCACAGCCGCCCCTACCGCACGTAACTGCCCCAGCAGACCAGGGAGCCATCGGGCCTGATGCCGCAAGTGGTGTATATCCCGGCGGCGACCGTTGTGAAGGGCCCGCCCGGCGCATCGGTCTGGCCCTGGTCATTATTCCCCCAACACACCGGGTGTCCTTCCCTTTCCACGGCGCAGTAGTGCCGCTCCCCCACCCCCACCGAGGTGAACGGCCCGCCGGGCTGGTTCCAGGTCTCCTGCTCAGTCCAGCAGACCAGGGACCCGTCGGAGCGGATGCCGCAGGTCTGGACGTTCCCCGCGGACAGGGCGGTGAAGGTCCCTTCCGGGGGCGTGCCCATGTGGGCCTCCACCCCCCAGCAGGTGATCCCGCCGTCGGTCCTGATGCCGCAGGTGTGGTGGCCCCCAGCCTCGATGGAGACGAAGGTCTCGTTTGGCGGGTGGGTGGTAACCCCCAGGGGGTCGTACCCCCAGCAGGCCACGCCGCCACCGGCTTTCAGGCCGCAGGCGAAGTTGTGGCCCGAGCTGACCTGTTGGAAGGAGTCCTCCGGGGCCTGGGACTGGCCGTACTCGTTGTGCCCCCAGCACTGGACCGATGAGTCGCCGCTCCCTATTGCGCAGACGTGGCCCTCGCCGGGGCTGGCCATGGTGAAGGCGGCGGCCGGGTTCGGTTGGGGCATCCTCTGGTAGTTGGGGTTATGGGTATAGTTCCAGCAGACGGCGGCCCCGTCGGTGGAGAGCGCGCAGCTGGAGTCCCTGATGCCGATGTCCAAGGCGGTGAAGGACCCGCCCGGCGACGGACCCACGCCGCCCCTTCCCCAGCACACGGCGGTCCCGTCGGTGGCCAGGGCGCAGACACTGTCGCCTCCCCTTGCCTGGTCCCTCTCCGAGGTGGACACGGCCACCGCCAGGAAGGTCCCGTCGGGTACCGGTGCGGTCTCCAGGTCGTTGTACCAGCAGGCCAGGGTGGTGTCGGAGGTCACGCCGCAGGCCTGCCGGAAGCCCACGCTTACCGAGGTGAAGCTGCCGACGTGGGGGATGACGCCGTCGCCGTAGTCCTGTCCCCAGCACAGCACGGCGCCGCCGGTGGTCACCGCGCAGGAGTCCCGGTAGCCGGCGCTGACGGTGGTGAAGGAGGTATCGTCCGCCGCCGGAGGAACTTCGGCGCCGTAGTCCTCGTCCGAGAGCACGCTGGGGTCTCCCCAGCAGGTGAGGCTGCCGTCGGTGGTAACCCCGCAGGCGTAGTTGACGCCCACGCTGATCATGGCGAAGGCCTCGTCGGGCGGGGTTGGCGGGTTGGCGCCGTGGTTCTTGTCGTCCCAGAAGTAGCCCCAGCAGGCGGCCGAGCTATCGGTCTTCACCCCGCAAGTGGCGTTGCCCCCGGCGGACAGGGTGCTGAACTTGGTGAAGAGCAGTTCTCCGGGCACCGTGGCGGGTGATGGGAGTTCCGGGTTGTCCTGCCGGCCCCAGCATACGGCCGTTCCGTCGGGCTTCAGCCCGCAGGACTGGATATTTCCGGCGGTGATCGACGCCAGGGAGAGGCCCGGGGGCGGGGCCGCCGTTCCGCCCTCGTTGTAACCCCAGCAGTAGGGCGCGCCGTCGGTCCTGACGCCGCAGGAGTGCAGGGCCCCAACGCTGATGGAGGTAAACCTTGGGTCCGCCCCCGCTTCAGAGGTCGGTGCGGACCCTGCAGGTTGCGGGGAAGGCAGTTCTGTTGCGACAGTTTCAGTGGGCACGGGCGGCTGGACCACAGGCGGCGCCGTGGGCGCAGTTGCTATTGCTGCCGGCCCGGTTGCTGGCGCACTGACCGCGGTCCCGCTTTCCTGCGCTGCCGTGGGTTCCGTGGTTGCACCGCTGGCGCCCGGCGCAGGGGGCGCGTCAGGACTGGGCGCCGCTTCCGGTTCGACTGGCGCTTCTGTTACCTGTTCGACCGGCGCTGGTGTGGCCTCCGCCACAGGTTCATTGCCAGCCGGGGCGCCTGGCGCTGTCGACGGGCCCTCCTGACAACCGACCAGCGCCAGGATGAACACAAGCAAGACCGCTGCTGAAATATACATGGACCCGGAAGCTTGAATGAGTTTCATAACAACCCTCCGTGGGGCAGCAATAGAGCCCTAGACTTTGGGGGATCATGAGGGACAAACCGAGGCTGACGGGGGCCCGTATCGCTGCTACCGCCTTCCGATAACCCATATCAATTGTTGCCGGCAAGTATCATACCAAAAAGGTGTAACTGGGCAGTTACTGTTGCCAGATTATGTATGAGTTATTATGGCCTAAAGGGAAAGCGCCCATAATTCGGGCGGCAACAACCGCAGGATGGGCAAACTGCTGGCTCGGAGACGGGGGATGCGATTGGACATTGACCTGGTGTCGGAGGCTATGGCTCTTGAGCCGTACGTGAAGGGGGTTGTTGAGATGAAGAAGTCTGATGGTGAGTGCTTAGAGCATGCTGCCTGAGTGGATCCTATCCCAGGTCCATTTTTCGTGCAGCATTGTTTTTATTGACCGCCCAAATTGATTTTTCGTGCAAAGCCGGGTAAACACCTGATCTATTCAAGAAATTTCGGGGCGGGCGCCGTTTGATTGAACAATAAGGCACGCTTTCTTGAACAGAAAAACATCATAGAGATTGGCTTCTCACCATGTCAAAAGGTAAATAAACAGCACGAGGATATTTTGGTCGTGACCCAGTGCGCCATAAAGCCGCGTCTCACCGGATGGAATCGGGCATGCCTGGCCGTCAACCCACAGACCCCAGAAGTATTACTGCTCCTGCAATCAAGAAGGAGGCGTCCCATGCCCGACGGAACCCCGCTGGTCGACGAGACCAACGACGTCACCTATATCATCGAGGAAGGATCGTGGAACTATCCCCGGCGGGCGAGGAACGCCGGATCCCACTGACCGTGTACAATGACAACCCAAACCATCCCTGCGCCTTCAGCGCCGAGCAGGTCACCCGAATCCTGATCCAGGCGGACCTGCTTACCGAGGAGGAACTGAAGAGAAACTTCGGTTAGAGAGATTCAGAATCGGGGAGCAGTCCAACGCCAGGCCATCAGCACGAAAAGGAGCAGGAATATGGGAACGGTCAACGTAACGCTGGAAGTGGGAAGCCCGCAGCGGGAAAACTTCCAGCCTGTGGAAGCCACAGTGGACACCGGTTTGGACTTCACCGCCCTGCCAGCCGAGCTGCTCCGCAGCCTGGGAGTAAGCGTGGAGCGCACCGTCAAATCATGGCTCTCAGACGGCAGCAAGGAGGATGTCGACATCGGCATCACGTGGGTCAGACTCCAGGACATCGAGGTCCCCACCCAGGTAATCTTCGCCCACGAGAGATCTCCGGCCCTGCTGGGAGCCGTCACCCTGGGGAGACAAGCCTGGCCGTAGACCCAACCAGCCACCGGCTGATTCCCACCGACCTGCTGCGCTATTAACAATCCCCTCTCCCGCGCCGCCAAAGGAACATAAAACTATGATCGGGGAGTACTCTTGTGAAACCAAAAGAGTCTATCTGAACATACTTCATCGTCCTCGCCATCCTCATGTTCATTACAGGACCAATGGCAATTTAACCCCTCCAAGAAAAACCTTGGCCAATGGACTGCCTGGGCGTGCCGCCGGAGGCCCCATGGGGCAAGAAGCGGAAAAGGCGGGAGACCGGGCCACAGCCCAGTAGCCTGACCGGCACTGCACGCGGGAAGGAGCGAACGCTCCCTCTCTGCCTATGCAGAAAAAAGGAGACAGTTTCGCAATTTTCTATGTGATAGCAATAGCCTGTGCTTAACCTTAAACCTGATCCTGCCGCAGTAGACCCCTTGGCGTTAGGCGCCAATTCCTTCAGGCTGGCCAGAGCTTCCTCCAGGGTAGGAGCCATGGCCTTCTTTCCCGTGTCCAGTTCGTAGGTCGGGTAGCCCTTTGACTCGGCGTGAACGTACCCCAGGTCCCTCTGAAGGGCTTGCCAAGTTAACTGCCCTTCTGGAAGCGCTACGTCGTCGTTGGGGCTGGTCATGCCGTTGTAATTCCTTCTCAGACACTCCCCGGGAATTCTCACCTCTGGGTGACGGGCCGGTCAGGGTTTCCCATGCCTGCCATTTTGGAAAACCCCGACCTTCCCCTGGCAAGTGGCGAGTGCTGCGCGGTGCTCTATTTGTGGTGTTCGGCGACGTGAGCGCCGTTATTTCTTCAGGGCTCCCGCTTCCCCGGGTGGGCCCGGTGCTTAAGCTTCATCCTGGCCGATGGTGGCCTTGTGAAGTATGAAAAGGTCGATTACGCGAATCGTAGGAACTTCTGTGGAGTCTCCCGGCGTACCATCGCATGCTGCGAGTTGGCGCCTTGGGATCTCCTGCACAGCAGCAGCCTCTACCCTATGCCCAGTCCTAGGCGGTGGCTACCGGCCGGGACGCTATCCATTCCAGTACCTCGGACAGCCGCCAGCGGACAGCCCGGGTCCCGACCCGGATGGGGGGAGGAAACAAGCCCGCCTTGACCATCCGCCACAGGGTGCCCCTGGAAACACCGATCATCCGGGCCACCTCCTTGTCCTTCAATAGAAGTTCCTCTACGACCGTCATCATTGACCTCCTGAAGTCTTGTGTAGGTTACATGGCGGTGGGAAGCCCGCCACTGATTTCAATGGTAGGGTAAGAAACGTGAACAAAGTTTTACCCTTTTGACACGGCAAAAGACGGGTTGGGTCAACCCGATTTCTTGTGGAAATAGCAGTCTTGAAAACCGGCCGGTCTGCAATGATGGTCGATGTCAGATGGAATTCTGCACAGCGAATAGGAACCAAAGGGATCTATTGTCCAAACTCATCGTTCCAGCGGAAGACACCAAACTTCCCGCCAACCCGCGAAACCTGCTACACTGACCGGGCAGACGTCCCGGTCCCGTGTAAGGATGACAACCCATGGAACAGCCACTGGAAGACAGAGTAGCTGCCCTGGAAGGATCGGCCCAGCGGCACGATCAAACCATAGCCCGCCTGGACGCCATCATCGAGAACCACGACGAACTCCTGGAAAGAATCCAGTCCAACCAGGAAGCCCTACAGGCCAACCAGGAAACCATGCAATCCAACTTTCAAGAGCTCAAGGCTAACCAGGAAGCAATCGTCAACTTGATGGAAGAACTGACCCGTGAGGCAACGACCACCCGCCGCCTGTGGCTCCGCTTGGCCCAGCGCTATGGCTGGCTTGACGACGAGCAGAACGGCTCCCAGCCGGACACGCCCGTCTAACGGCTAAAGCCTCAGTTACCCTGTAACAGCGATCCTCATTTAGCCGGCAGGAAACAAATTCTGATAGTTGCTACAACAGCCCAAACCCGGACCAGCAGTAGGATATGGCGATCTCCCGACCCTGGGCAAGGACTGGCGCACCAAAGAGAAATAATGAGAGCCGGGACTATTCACAATGAACCAGAATTAAAAGGGATTCATTGTGCAAAGTCGTCAGATGGAAGGGACCGGAGGTCCCTCAGCAATGGGGGGACTCAGGCGTCCGATGGTGGGGAATCAGCGAGGAATTGCTTTAGGGAATCAGTTTGAGCAATTCGGGGCAGTGGATGCGACGAAGTGTTGGGTGTTTGCTGAGCCTTCAGGTTCTCCCCTGTATCAGATAATTGGCCCAGTCTTCCATCAGCGGCCGGCGCCATTCCAGCAGGTCCGACCGGTGGTAAGCCTGCTCAACCGCCGTCCCGACCCGGTGGGCAAGAGCCAGTTCAGCCACTGACCAGGGCGTGTCCGTTTCGTCTGCCACCCAGTCCCGGAAGCTGGAGCGGATGCCGTGCACCGTCATTTGGGCTGCCAGCCCTGTGTTGCGTAGCACCTTGGTCAACGTCATGTCGGACAGACCGCTGTTTCTTTTCACCGGGCTGGGGAAGATGTGGTCTCCCTCGCGAATTTCCCTGGCGCGTTCCAGGACACTCATGGCGGCTTTTGAGAGCGGTACCCGGTGTTCAACGCCACCCTTCATCCTGGAAGCGGGAACTGTCCACAGGCAACGCTCCAGGTCGATCTCTTCCCAGGTGGCGCCCCGGACCTCAGTGGACCGTGCGACAGTCAGGGTGAGAAATTCCAGGGCCAGTTTCGCGGCCATGCCCGAGGTGCTGCCGCGGATGGTTTGTAGCGCCTCAGGCATTTTGGAGTAATGCAGGGCCCGCATGTGTTCCCTTACCCTGGGCATTGACGGCAGCGCGGCAGAAATGCTCTCCCCGGCCGGATTGCCCTCAATGTGGCCCTGCGCCTCACCCCAGGCGAACACGGACCGCATTATGTGGCGCACCCGGCGTCCCGTCTCCTGCTTGGTGGTCCAGATGGGCTCGAGGATGCCGAGCACGTCCAGGCGGCCAATATTATCCAAGGGCAGGTCTCCAATCTTGGGGAGGACATATTTCTGGGCCCGCTGAAGCCAATTCTTACAGTATTTTTCGTTCTTGAAACGGGCAAGGTTCATCTTGTGAACGCTAAACGTGGCTTCCCTGAATGTGGGGACCGCTTTGGCGATTTCCCGCTTTTCCGCCAGAGGATTGCGTCCCTCGGCGACTGCGGTGCGATTGCCCATGGACAATTCCCGTGCCTTCGCCAGGCTGACGGCGGGAAATCCTCCCAGACCGATCTCCTTGCGCTTCCCGTCGATGGTAATCCGCTGAATCCAGGACTTGCTGCCCCCCCTCGCGACGTTGAGGTACAGGCCCTGGCCGTCGCCGTATTTTCCGGGCTCGGTTGCCTTTCTGATACCAAGGGCCGTCAGGGTACCCATCTCTTATGTCAGTCTCCCTTTCCCACCGTTTTTTCCACCGTCATTGGCGGGATTATAAGACTCTTGGTGACACAAAACAAGACAATATGAGCGGGGTTTTAGATATGGAAGTGGTCTTTATGGGACTGTAAAAGGCGGCAAAAAAGAGATAATTGGTGCCGAGGGACAGATTCGAACTGTCGACACCGGCATTTTCAGTGCCGTGCTCTACCACCTGAGCTACCTCGGCAGGGAAACATATCTTACGGCTGCGGCCGTGGGCTGTCAAGGCAAAACGTTTGGAGGAACTGTTCAGAGTTAAAGGGCACGGTCGCCCCTGAAACCGTCGTTCCCGCATGCGCGGGAACGACGGACTTCGGGCTGCCGATTCACTCCACTTCTGAACAGTTACTGTTTGAAGGGAACTGGGGACGAGCTTCCAAAATTGCGGTGGCAAGCTCGTCCCCAGAGGATTCGGGGAAAGGTTACTGCCAAGCCCGCTAGCCCGAACTGCCGCCACCGCCGTCGCGTCGCAGAATGAAGGGCATGGCAATGGCCAGGACGACGGCCACCACGGAGACAATCATGGCGACCAGGGCCAGGGTACCGCCTCCGGTGGCGTCCACCCCGTCGCGGCCGTCGCGGCCATCCTCACCATCTGCGCCGTCCTCTCCGGCGGGGCCGGCGGCGCCAGCCAGGCCGCGCTGGCCTCGGGGGCCTTCCGGTCCGGGTTCGCCGGGGTCTCCCTTGGGACCCTGCGCGCCGGCGGGGCCTTCAGTGCCCTGGGACCCGGGCGGGCCTGCTTCGCCACGCTCACCCTGGGGGCCGGCTTCGCCGGCGGGCCCCTGCGGACCGGCAGGACCGGCAGGACCGGCGGGACCGGCGGGACCTCGTGGTCCGGTAGCTCCCTGACGACCCAGGGTGGGGTCTGCCGGCGTGGTAAAGGTCAGGGTGAAGCCGGTGGTCCGGCCGCCAGACCGCCAGTTGGGAAAAGTCTCGGCAGCCTGTACCAGGCCAATGCGGAACACGATGGTACCGTGGGCCTGGGAGGTCTGCAAGGCGAACTGGCCTCCGGCCTGAACCAGGGCGGTGCCGATGGCCCTGGTGCCGTCGTAGGCGGTTATCTCGGTGCCCACGGGAGGAACCCGGCCGTCATGGGTGGCCGTGCCAATGAAGATGTGGAAGTCGCTCTGGGCCGCGGCGGTGGCAGGGAAAGTCACCAGCAGAGTCACGGACAGAAGAACGGCCAACAGGATTCTGGTGAGTGTCATGGGGCGCCTCCTGGGTGTGGGTTACCGCCCATCATGTTCCTGAACAGTTAAGGGTGTATTTCCCGGCGGGGGAGCCAAACCCCCTGTGGTCCTTCCCCCTTGAAACCTGAAGGGGGAAGGAACAAAGTACGGACTCCCCGCACAACGGGCGCTGGCGTCAGGAGCAGGCCTGGACGGCGGCTTTTACGGCGTCATAATCAGGTTCGTTGACCGGGGCGGGGGCAACCCAGCGGTACTGGACCGTGCCCTGGCCGTCGACGACTATGACGGCGCGGTTGCAGGCCGTGTAGCCTTCCATTCCGGCCAGGCCGGGGAGGGCGACGTCGTAGGCATTGGCGGCCTGGCGGTTGAAGTCGGAGAGGAAGGGATAGTTGACGCTGTTGGCATCGGTCCAGGCCTTCTGGGCGAAGGGACCGTCCACGGAGACGCCGAGAACCTGAGCATTCATCCCCTCGAAGTCGGCGATGGAGTCGCGAAGGGTACAGGCCTCGGTGGTGCAGACGCCGGTAAAGGCGCCAGGGAAAAAGGCGAGCACTACGGTCTTGCCGCGGAACTCTTGCAGGGTTCGGACGTTACGGTCGGTGTCATACAGGGAAAAGTCGGGCGCCGGCTGGCCAACCTCTGCTGGCATGGTGAAAACCTCCAAAGTTCAGATGGGGGTATATTACCATTATTATCCACGAAGGACACGAAGGGGCACGAAGGGAGTTTTATCTACGAATAGGCACGAATGAGCACGAATGTTATATTAGCCCCGATAGAGTGGTTGTGCAGGTTAGTCTCGTTGGCGGACGAGGAAAAATTAGTGAGCATTCGTGTTCATTAGTGGATACAGAATAGGAGAGAGAGCATGTTTTTTGATTCGAGGCGGTCGGGGGTGCTGGCGCTGAACGGGATGGTGGCTACCAGCCAGCCGCTGGCGGCGCAAGCGGGCTTGCAGACGTTGATCCAGGGTGGCAACGCGGTGGACGCGGCGGTGGCAGCGGCGGCCGCCCTGAACGTGGTGGAACCCGAATCTACCGGCGTGGGCGGGGATATGTTCGCCCTCATCCGGCACCACCATGACGGCAAGGTGCACGCGCTGAACGGCAGCGGGCGCGCTCCCGGGGCGGCCTCCATTGACGAATTGAGGGCCGCGGGCCACTACCAGATGCCCCAGGAGGGTCCCTACTCGGTCTCCATCCCCGGCACTGTCCACGGTTGGGAGACCATCCTGGCGGAGCACGGGACCATGCCGCTGGCGGAAGTGCTGCAGCCGGCCATCCGGTACGCTGAAGAGGGCTTTCCGGTCAGCGACTACATTGCCTACCAGTGGTCGGGCCAGGGAACCCGGCTTTCGGCCCGCCCCGGCGGGGAAGAGATGCTGCTCAACGGCCGTCCGCCCGTCCAGGGCGAGGTGATGAAGTTGCCCACCCTGGCCATGACATTGCGGGCGCTGGCCGAGGGCGGTTCCGACGCCTTTTACCACGGGGAGATTGCCGAAAAGATCGCCAGCTTTGTACAGGAGCAGGGGGGCTGGATTACCACCGAGGACCTGGCGACCCATACGTCGGACTGGGACGAGGCCATAAGCACGGAGTACCGGGGCGTTACCTGCTGGGAGTGCCCCCCTAACGGCCAGGGGATAGCGGCGCTGGAGGCCCTGAACATCGTGGAAGGCTTTGACGTGGCCGGCATGGGGCCCCAGTCGGTGAGCCGCTACCATCACCTGATTGAGGCCATGCGGCTGGCCTTCGCCGACGCCTACCGGTTCGTGGCCGACCCGCGCATGGCCGAGGTACCCATTACCGAACTAACCGACAAGGCCTATGCGGCCAGACGGCGGGAACTGATCGACCCGGAACGGGCCATGCCCCACGCTCCCCACGGCGACATTACCGCTTTCGGCAACGGACGCAGCGGCGATACGGTGTACGTCAGCGTGGTGGACGGGCAGGGCAACGCCTGTTCCTTTATCAACAGCGTGTATATCAACTTTGGCAGCGGGCTGGTGGTGCCGGGCACGGGCATAGTGCTGCAGAACCGCGCCGCGCTGTTCTCTATGGACCCTGACCATCCCAACGCTCTGATACCGGGGAAGCGCCCCTACCACACCATCATCCCGGCCATGGCGACGAAGGACGATGAGCTTTACCTGTGCTATGGGGTTATGGGCGGGTTTATGCAGCCCCAGGGCCATCTGCAGGTGATGACCAACATGGTGGACTTCGGAATGGACCCCCAGGCTGCGCTGAATGCCCTGCGCTTCCAGGTCATCGGCGATACCACGATAATTGAGGAAGGGCTGGCGCCGGAGGTAATAGGCGGGCTGCAGTCCCTGGGCCACCGCCTGGAGATGATACGGGGCCACGCCCGCGTGGGTATGGGCGGCGGGCAGGTGATCCAGCGCAACCCGGAAACCGGGGTACTTTGGGCCGGCTCTGAACCCCGGAAGGATGGGTGCGCAGTGGGGTTTTAGGGAACCTTTGAAAAAGTCCCCTCTCTCCGGTTGCACAGTGAGGGTCCGCCTGGGGCAGATTCCGGCGGTGAGCTGTCACCCCCATCCTGACCTTTCCCGGTCAAGGGGGAAGGGATTTAATCAGAGGTTCCTCAGTCCTTGATGACCTGGCCGTAGGGGGGCTTGCTGGTGAGGCCGGTGCCGTCGGTGAAGATTTGCTTCACTTCCAGGAAGTCCTCCAGGCCGTGGTAGCCCAGTTCCCGGCCCATGCCGCTCTGCTTGTAACCGCCCCAGATGCCCTCCACGGGCTGGGCGTAGTTGTCCCAGATCCACACCGTACCGGCGCGAATGCCGCGGGCCACTCGCATGGCCCTTGGATAGTCGGCGCTCCAGACCCCGGCCACCAGGCCAAAGTCCACGGCGTTGGCCAGGTCCACCGCCTCTGCCTCGTCGCGGAAGGTGGTTACCGCCACCACCGGGCCGAAGATTTCCTCCTGGCCCAGGCGGGAGGCGTTGTCCACCCCGTCAAAAATGGTGGGTTCCACATAGTAGCCGTGGTCGTAGCCCTCGCCTTGCAGCTTATTGCCGCCCGTTACCAGGTCGAAACCGGCGTCCAGGCCGAACTGGATGAATTCCTGCACCACCCGTTCCTGGCTGGCGGAAATGAGCGGCCCCTGGTCGGTGCTGTTGGAGGCGGGATTACCTACTTCGATGTTGCGGGTCAGCTGGGTAACCCGCTCCAGCACCTGGTCGTGGATCCCCTCCTGGAGCAAAAGGCGGGTAGTAGCCCCGCAGGCCTGCCCGGCATTGCGGAACATACCAAATACCGCAGCGCGGGAGGCGGCCTCCACGTCGGCATCGTCGAATATCAGGTAGGGGGCCTTGCCGCCCAGTTCCAGGCTTACGCGCTTGACCTCGGTGGCGGCCTGGGCGGCGATCATCTTGCCCGTGCCCGTCTCCCCGGTGAAGGAGAGCTTGTCTATGTCGCGGCTGGTTACCAGTTCCGACCCCACCACGGTGCCAGGCCCCGGGACCAGGTTCAGGACACCGGCGGGAATGTCGGTCTGGTGCATCAGCTTGACCAGTTCGTATGCGGCGGCAGGGGTGTAGCTGGCGGGTTTCAGGACGATGGTGCAGCCGGCGGCCAGGGCCGGGGCCACCTTGCGGGCGGTTTGGGTCAGGGGAAAGTTCCAGGGGGTGATCAGGCCCACCACGCCCACCGGTTCCTTGACCAGGTTGATCAGAGAGCCGTTGGGCAGGGTAAAAGACTCGCCGTAAATCTTTCCGGCCAGTCCGGCGTAGAACTCGAAGATATCGGCGGCGGCGCCAATGTGGGGGACGGCCTGGCGCATGGGCATGCCCACTTCCAGGCTCACCACCTGGGCCAGGCGGTCGGCATTATCGCGCATCAACTGCGCAGTGCGGAACAGGACCTGTTCCCGCAGCTTGTAGTTGTTAAGCCAGTTGCCGGCGTTGCCGTCGAAAGCGCGGCGGGCAGCGTCGATACCGGCCCGGGCGTCCTCCAGGGTGCCCTGGGCGGCCACGGTGGCCACCTGTTGAGCGTTGGCCGGATTTTCGCGATTAAATTCACCGCCGCCGGTGGCCGGGCCCTCCTCGCCGTTAATTAACAGGGGACAGGAAAGGGGCAACTCAATGGAATACTGGCCATCGGTACGTGGAGAAGTCATCGACAACCTCTTTTTTGGCGGTTGGTGTTAGCGCCGGAAAAGCCTACCTGGTTATGGTCAGTGCCAGGTTTGGGCCGTCCAGGGTTATGTGGTAGTGGTTTAGAATGTCGCGGCCCAGGATGGCGAAAGGTAAATTCAACCCGTAGAACTCCAAGTCCTCCTGGTGACCTTCTTCAATCGAAATTGAAGCTTCGTATATCGGTCCAAGGGTTCTTGATTCGGTTAGACCGCCCACAAACCCAGCATTGATTTGTTGCAATCCAAGTAAACCAATGATGTCATTAGGTAGCGCCGAGCTGTCCGCCCCTGTGTCCAGCAGCGCATGCACGTTCATTGGCGCCGAACCTTCCAATGCAGAAACTCTTACAAACAGGAAAGGGCCCGGAGTAGAAACCCGAAGGCTGTACCTATACAATCTCAGCCTCTAGGGAACTCTTTCCCAAATTCCCGTCGGTCGAAATCGTCGGGAAATTGGCGATGCGGGGCATGAAGTTTACTTGAGCCATTAAAATGGCCCCATTACCATACTTCGCCCGTACTCTCCTGGACAGTGCAGGTCGCTCGTCATCCGAATCGACGACAGTCTTGTTTATGATTGCAACATACCTTTCCTTGTATTCCGGCAGCAACTCATCCATGTTGGCTCGAAAATACTCGTAGTCCGCCTGCACATTGGCATTCTCAACATTAAGAGGTTCTCCAAACCTGAACTTGGGTTTGGGAGTCGAACCGGGCTTCAAACACTCCCTTGAGACCAACTCCTCGGCTATCTGTATGGAATTGAGGGCAGCCCCCTTTCTCAAGTTGTCGGACACTATCCACAGCGCTATTCCGTTTAGATCTGATGCATCCTTCCTGATTCGTCCCACGAAAACATCGTCCTCACCGGCCACGTCCCAGGGCATGGGGTAAACGCCTGCTCCTGTATCGTCCAGGACAGTTACGCCCGGCATGTCCATCAACAGGGCGTGGATGTCGCTCGGGTTCATGGCCCGCTCGGTCTCGATATGCACCGCCGCGCTGTGGCTGACCATCACCGGAACCCGGACGCAGGTGGCGGAAACCCGAATTTCGGGCGCGTGCATTATCTTGCGGCTCTCGTCGATCATCTTCTGCTCTTCCCGGGTGTAGCCGTTGTCCAGGAAGCTGTCGATCTGGGGGATGACGTTGAAGCCGATCTGCCTGGGCTGGTGCCGGGGCGTTACGGGCTGTCCCTTGAGCAGTGCCTCCGACTGCTCCCGCAGTTCCTGCACCGCAGCGCCGCCAGCGCCGGATACCGACTGGTAGGTGTCGGCGATGATGCGCTTGATGGGGTTCAGCCGGTGGATGGGGTGGGCCACCATTACCAGGGGCGTGGTGGAGCAGTTGGGAATGGCAATGATGCCCTGGTGCCAGGTAACGTCTGCGCCGTTGACCTCGGGCACCACCAGGGGCACGTCGTCCTGCATCCGGAAGGCGGAACTGTCGTCAATGACCACCGCTCCCGCTGCCACCGCAATGGGGGCCCAGTGGCGGCTGGCCTCGGTGCTGGCGGAGATGAAGGCAATGTCAACGCCCTGGAAGGAGTCTTCGCTGGTCTCCTCCACCGTGAACTCCTTGCCATTGACAGTCAGCTTGGTGCCAGCGGAACGGCTGGAAGCCAGCAGCTTCAGGTTGTGCAGCCCGGGGTGGCGCTGCTCGACAATCTTCAGGAATTCTGCGCCCACGGCTCCGGTAGCGCCCACAACGGCGATGGTAAGGTGGTTAAGGCTGGGGATGGTCATTTGACTGTCTCTTCTATCAAAAGTTGAGAGCCGCCAGCGTCGCTACAGCCGGCAGCCCTGTTGATTCCTGTGTCCGGTTTCAGGGTTCAGCTACAGACCCAGTACGTTTTCCAAGCCTACCACAAGGCCCGGTTTGTTAACAACTTCGCGGATGCACCGTATTACCCCGGGCATGTAACAGTCGCGGGTCAGCGTGTCGTGGCGGATGGACACGGTCTGGCCGGCGGCCCCGAAAATCACCTCGTGGTGGGCGCTGCGCCCGGGCATCCGGATGCTGTGGATGGACACGCCGTTGTACTCGCCGCCCCGGGTGCCTTCCAGGGTTTCCTTCTCCGGGTAGTTGCGGGTGAACTGCTTCTCGTTGCCGATGGCTTGGGCCAGGGCGTAGGCAAAGCCCGATGGAGCATCTATCTTGGCCTCGTGGTGGGCCTCGACGATGTCCACGTAGTCAAAGTAGGGCGCGGCCTGCTCCACCAGCTTTTTCAGCACCACCGCGCCCAGGGCGAAGTTGGGGGCGACGATGATGCCGATGCTGCTGTCGCTGGCCAAGGCGTCCAGTCGCTGCAGGTCCTCGTCCACCAAGCCGCTGACGCCCACGACGATGTTGCAGGAATGGGCGGCGGCCACCGCCACCGATTCGCGGCAAACGGCGGCATTGGTGAAGTCCACGACCACGTCTGGGCCGGTCTCGGCCAGGATTTCTTCCAGGCTGGTGGACAGGGGGACCTCGCCGCCGGTGGGCAGGGACAGGCTGCCGCTCCGCTCCCGTCCGCAGGTGGCCCCGACCAGGGCCAGGTCTTCCTCGCGGCAAACCGCATTTACGGTTTCCGTACCCATCCTGCCCGTCGCACCGTGGATTACGACCTTTATCGGCGCCATAGGAACCTCCCCTGTTGGTGGCCAGTTCAGGTTGACGTATATGGTATCACCGGGCATTAATTTGGAAAAGCAATGCTCAATTTGACGGCGCCAACACAGGAACTGTAGCGGTCGGACAGTTACTTGTTAAAGATAGCCGGCCAACAATTGCCTTGCTCCTGAGTCCCTTGGGATAAGTGCCTCGGAACGCTATGGATTGGCACGGCACAAGCAATGTACTAGAATGCGGGCATGACACAGGAAGCGGTACCCTTCGACACCCACAGGTTTGTTCAGAATCTGGTTGCTGCCGGATTTACAGAGAAACAGGCGGAGGCTTTGGCCTACGAACAAGTAAACTTGCTTAACAGCAATCTGGCTACTAAGACCGACATTGAAGCCCTGAGATTGGCTACTCAGTCCGACAATGAAGCACTCAGATTGGCTACTCAGTCCGGTATTGAAACCCTTCGCCTATCCACTGAGGCCAAGATCGAGAGAGCCAAGTTCGAAACGGTGAAATGGTTAATTGGCGCAATGATTGCTCAGAGCGCTCTGATAATAGGTCTGACCGTCACTTTGAGCAAACTTCTCTAGCGTTTCCGATTATTTGGGGCGTTAAGCAGGGTCTTGATATGAAGGAAAGCTGGAAGCAAATCTTGATCTTCGCGATGATCCTCCAAACCATCGTCATAGTCACCCTGAACGTAACTTTAATCAATCTGCTTTAACTTTCTCTTCAACTCACTCCTCACGCCCCATAGACCGTCTCCCCGCCCACAATCGTCTGCAGCACCGGAATGTCTATAATGGTCAACGGGTCAACAGCCGTGGGGTCCTCGCCTAACACCACCAGGTCGGCCAGCTTGCCGGGTTCGATGGAGCCCTTGATGTTCTCCTCGAAGCCGGCGTAGGCGCCGTGCAGGGTGTAGATGCGCAGGGCTTCCTCCACCGTTACCTTCTGGTTCTCGCCCCACAGGCGGCCTTCGCTGTCGGTGCGGGTTACGCAGCTTTGGATTCCCATCAGCGGCTCGAAGGGGCCGGGCGGGTAGTCGGTGGCGCCGGTGGAGACGATGCCGTAGTCCAGGAAGGACCGCTGGGCGAACATCCACCGCAGCCGCTCCTCGCCGTAGAATGGCATCTTCTCGCCGTGGTAGTAGACGTAGGTGCAGAAGGGAGTGGCCACCGCGCCCAGCGCCTTCATCCGGGACAGCAGGTCCGGGTTGACCAGGGTGCAGTGCTCTATGCGATGGCGAGGGTCGGGCCGCGGGTCGGCAGCCTGGGCCCGCTCGTAGGCCGATACCACCATGTCAATGGTGCTGTCGCCGTTGGCGTGGATGCACACCTGGAAACCGGCCCTGTGCATCTCCATCACCCGATCGTTTATCTCGTCAGCCTCCATGGCCAGGATGCCGTAGTCGCAGCAGCTCCCCTCGTAGGGAGCGGACAGGTAGGCGGTACGGGTGGCGATGGCGCCGTCAGCTACCATTTTTATGCCGCCGATGCGCAGGCGGTCGTCGCCCAGGCCCGCAACCACACCTGCGTCCCGCAGGGCGGGGAAGTGGGGATAGTAGAGCAGGCAATAGACGCGCAGGGACAGGTCGCCGTCCTTGTAACCCTCCTGGTAGGTGGTGAACTCCTCGGCGGTAACCCGAGCGTCGTGGACGCTGGTTATTCCCGCCGCGTTCAACATCCCGCAGATGGTGCGGAGACCCTCCCGTCGGATTTCCGGAGTTTCCACGGGAATCAGGCCGAACCGCACCGGTTCTATAGCCCGCTCGTACACCACGCCGTCCAGTTCTCCCGTATCCGGGTCCCTTCCCAGGCGACCGCCCGAAGGGTCGGGGGTGTCCCGGGTGAAACCGGCCAGCTGCATGCCCAGGCTGTTCATGTAGTAGACGTGACCGGCCCGGTGGGCCACCAGGATTGGGTGTTCCGTGCTTACGGCGTCCAGGTCGGCGCGGTGCAGGAAGCGGTTCTCCGCGGTCTTGGTATCGTCGAACTTGAAGCCCTGCACCCACTGGCCGGGGGGAGTAACGTCCAGCCGTTTGCGCAGTTCGTCCTGGATGGCGGCGATGTTGGGCTGGGCGCAGTCGGCGGCCATAACGTGGCGGATGCCGCTGTTCAGGACGTGGATGTGGGCGTCGATGAAGCCGGGCAGGACTGTCTTTCCGTCCAGGTCAAGGACTGTCGTATCCGGGCCCACCCAGTCGGACACGTCATCGGCGCTGCCCACGGCGGCGAACCGCCCGTGCAGCATGGCCAGGGCCTGGGCCCGGGGCCGGCTGTTGTCTATGGTGATGATGTTGGCATTGCGGATGACGGTGTCGGCGTAGATGGACGGCATGGCGGGACTCCTTCAAGGGAAGTTGGGAGTGCGGTCAATTGGAGAAAGCGTACACCGCAAGGGACGGACGGGCAAACCGGCTTGATGGTGAACCCGTCGATTCAGAGTAACAGGAATGAACCTGCAAGGAAGCAGATGAACACCGCGCCAGCGATGCCCGCCGCGGCCAGCCTGGGTATGGACCAGGGCAGGTTGCAGCTTACAAATTTGACGCCGTTACCGGCGGTTATCCGGTTGACGTAGAATTCGGTACTCTTGTAGCGGTACGTTCGCGATTCGACGGCGTAGGAGTATACGCCAAGCCGCTGCAAAACGACCGTGTCGCCAAAGGGCGGCTGGAACTCTTGATTGATCAGATTACCTGAGAGGGACCCGAAATGCCTGGGGGCCAGGCCTTTCTTGAATCGGTCGGTGGCCATGGCGCCAAGTTGGTAGTGGGACTCCGCGGAACGGGTGTAATGGCGGGTGGTGAGCCTGGCGCGCACCTTTTCGCCGGCCCCGGCACAGGAGCGACAGACGACCCAGCCAGCGCCGCCGCATCGCCTGCACCGGACCCTCCCGGTACTGCCGGAGTATACACTGGCGCAGGCGGCGCAGTCCTCAGACCGGGTGCCCCTGCCGCCGCAGGACCAGCACTGCTCCTTCTGGTCCTGTCCCGCGCGGCCGCTGCCGCCGCAGGTGAAGCAGAAGTCGTTGCGGGTTCTCCGCCCCCTGCAGCTAGAGCAGGGGGCATCGGGACTGCAATCAATTCTCCCCTTTCCGCTGCATCGCCGGCACTTCAGCTTCTCTTCATTCTGAATGAAGGTGATGCGCCGGTTTCCGAAGTCCCAGGGATGGCAACTGAGGTCTCGCTGATATGTGCGGGCCTCACCTACCGTTATGGTTGCAATACGGTCTCTCTCCCTTACGGAAAGATAATCGGTAACGATCTTTCTGCATTGCAGGTTTTCTTCCTGGCAGAGAACTGCCTGCGACCCAAGGTCGGCTGGCAGGAACAGGCGCCGCCACCATACCACCCCGCTCCATGCGTCGAAGACGCGGGCGTTTGGCAGCAGTGGCCTTCTGCCAAACCAGGAGACGACCCTTTTCTTCAACGCTATTTGGCGCAAGAGGGACCTCGTTATGAGGGGAAATGCAGGAAGAGAGTACACCGGGGCAGTGGATAGGGCAAGGGAAGGGCCGGATGAGGCGAGAAGCCTGCTGCACGGCAAAGTACAAACTCAAGGTGCAATGGAATCTGGCTATTCCGGCAAAAGTCCGGCCGCGGGGCGGGGCCATCGCGAATTAGCGGAAGCTCATTCTTTCCCCCTGTAAAACTTCGTGCCCTTCCGAAAACAATCTTCCCAACTTCTATTTCCCGATTCCTGACACTCCCCCCTTGTCAACTGCGATAACCCATCTCTACCGTAAATAATACCTGGCCCGTC
>JAJEDS010000317.1 GCA_022821365.1 Dehalococcoidia bacterium
CTCCCTGTGGCCCGAAGGTAGCCGTCAGCGGGTGCGCGTGGCCCGTCCCGAAACGGTCCCGATACATCCCGGTGAAACCCGCCCTAACGTGGTATGAGCCGCTTCTCTGGACAACTCCCCGGTAGTGCAACTGACAGCGTCGGGACGTCTCGATGGCCCTGGTAATTGGAGGCATCCTGGCGTTGCTCGGTATTGCGGTGGCGATGTATCCCTTCGTGCGGCGCAGGCTCTTTGGTGATCTTGCTCCTGGCGATGTCGGCGGCGGTGAGGCAGAGTCCGAAGTTGGGGCAATCCTGGCGGAGGACGAACTGGAGGAAATCTACCGCGCCATCGGCACCCTGCGCCTGGAGAGAGAGTTGGGCAACATTCCCGAAGGACTTTACCGCGAGCAGCTGAACGGCTACCGCTTGAGGGCGGCACAGGCGCTGCGCAACCGTGAACCGGCCCCGGGCGAAGACGAAAACTGGGCCCTGGAAGAGGAGGTCAGGGTTGCCCGCTCCGGGTTGTATGGTAGCGGTGACAGGGGGTTTCCCTGTCCCAACTGCGGCAGACCGGTAGTGGCTGAAATAGCCGAGTGTTTCGAGTGCGGGGCTGCGATCTCCCGGCCTGGCTCGGGAGAATTTCCCCAATCTGAAATAGAGGACAAAAAATCAATAGATGACGGTTCATAGTTTCGCCCATCCCACCCTCGCCATTCCCCTGGCCCTTTGTCTTTTGCTTATCACCCTGGCCATGCACACACCGGAAACCGCGGGCGCGCAGGGCCCCGAAACCATCAGGGTGGAGGGTATCGCCATCAACGGCACTGAAGGTGGGCCTGTACCCGCAGCGCTTTCCATCTCCCTGCACGCCATCGACCCGATTGCGGGCAGGGTGGCTACCTACAATGCAACCACCGACTCAAAAGGTCGGTACGCTTTTGAGGAAGTTGCCACGATTGCCGGCGGAAGTTTCGTCCTGGTGATGGACTACGAGGGAATGCGTTACAGTGAACTGGTGGACACGGCGAACCTGGCCAACACGGTTGAACTTAAGGTTTACGAAATAACCGGGGATATCGGAGTGATCACCGTTCAACGCCAGGCGATGATAATTGCCGACATAGACAAGCAAGACCGGGAGATACAGGCTTTGGAGGTGCTGAGTCTTCAAAACGGGTCCGACCGCACCCTGTTGCCTGAACTGACCAATATAACCAATCCGGCGGACATCAATTTTCTGAGGTTTTCGCTGCCTGCTGGCGCCACCGAACTGTCGGTGCAGTCCAGCCTGCCCGGTGGCGACACCATACCCATGGGCACGGGCTTTGCGGTTACCGCCCCCGTCCCTCCCGGCGAGCACGAGGTTACCTACACCTACAGGTTTCCCTACCGGGGAGATGCTGTCAGTTTCAGCCAGCGGTTGATTCAGGGTGCGGAACAATACCAGGTACTGGCGCCGGCTTCCCTGTCCCAAATTCAGGTCACTCCCCTGGAACCCAAGCCCCGGGTAGATGTGGGCGGCGTATCCTACCTGGTTTGGGAAGCGGAACAGGTCCCGCCCGGGCGGGGCGTAACGCTGCAGTTTTCCCGGTTGCCGCAGCCATCACTGACCAACCGGGTAGTTGCGTATTTGTCCGGCTCGGAACTTTGGCTGACGTTCATTCCGGTGGCCCTGGCCCTTGCGCTGGTCCTACTTCTGCTGTGGGCCTGGTTCCGGGCCCCGCGTACCGGTCGCCAGGGGCTAACCGCAAATACTGTCGATCAATCCCGCCGCCAATCCCTGGTCCAGGCGATAGCGGTGCTGGACGAGAGGTTCGACGGTGGACAGGTGGCCGAGGAAGATTACCGTCCCCGTCGGCAGGAACTCATTGAGCGACTGCGTCAACTGACACCGCCGGCGGGGGGCTGAGCGGGGACGCCATGAGCAAGCGCACCTGGTTGCTGGTGGCCGCCGGCGCTCCCTTGCTGGCGTTTCTGGGCATCCTGGTTTGGGCTTCGGCGCAGACGGGAGGTCGCGCCGGAGGTATGGGGGTCAACACGGAATTCGGGGTGGCTCAGGTTGAAACGGAGCCGGCGCCGGATTTCAGCCTGGTCTTGCTGGACGGCGCACGGGTTTCTCTCTCCGACTTGAGAGGCAGAGTTGTCCTGGTGGACTTCTGGGCATCTTGGTGCGCGCCCTGCCGGCAGGAAGCCCCGGTCCTTGAGCAGACTTACCTGGAGTACGCCGGCGCTGACGTGGAGTTTGTGGGAGTTAATATCTGGGACCTGCCCGACAACGCAGCCACCTACGTGGCGCAATTCGGGATCAGTTACCCCAACGGCGTAGACGGAGAAGGAAAAATCGCCATTGACTATGGTGTCCAGGGCATTCCCGAGAAGTTCTTTATAGACCGCAAGGGCCTGATCCGGCAGAAGTTCGTCGGCCCGATGAGGGAGTCCGTCCTGAAAGAAACCCTGGTCTCCTTAATTGCGGAGTAGGCCGGCTTTCAACGGCCCTTCGCAACGCATCAGGCCCCGATTTTTTGTTTAGAGTAGTTCCGCTGGCCTCCTGTCTTTCGGAGTATGGCGGCAACCGGCCTCATCGCGGTCTTGTGGGACGGCGCCTGCCTTTCTCGACGTAGTTTTAATTTTTACTGCGGCGGTATAACATAATCCAGTGCTCGGCTTGCAACCCCTGGCATTGCCGGTGGCAAATCGAAAGGAGTGAGTGGGAAGATGATGCAGGAAAGTTCGGTGGCATTGGCAATGGACTGGGGCGGCACCTGGTGCCGCATCGCCGTGGTGAGTCGGGATGGCAGAATGCTGTGGCAGTCCCGCGTGAGGAACGCCGCGGGGGCTGAGAAGGAACAGTTGCTGGAAGGCGCCCAGGACCTGATCCAGCAGGCCAGGGACTGGTGCGGCAGCGGCAGACCCATTTTCGGCCTTGGTGTGGCAGCGGCGGGGCCCGTCGAATCGGATACGGGCACCCTGCGGGAACCCCCCAACTTGCCGGCCCTGGACGGTGTCTCCCTGAAGTCCGACTGGGAATCCAGGCTGGGTTTTCCGGTGCGGGTCGGCAATGATGCCAACCTGGCCGCCCTGGGCGAGTTTGCCTATGGAGCCGGCCTGGAAGCCCGCCAGTTTCGGGCGGAATCCAACAGCCTGGTCTACATTACGGTCAGTACCGGCATTGGCGGCGGCGTTATTGACCGGGGCAAGCTGTTGCTTGGCGGCCGGGGGTTGGCCGGCGAGGTCGGGCACATGGTTATAGACATGAGGTCCGAGGCGCCGGTATGCCAGTGCGGAAACAGAGGCTGCTTGGAGGCTCTGGCTTCGGGCACGGCCATTGCCAAGGTGGCGAGAGAGAAATCCGCCGAGCCTGGAGAGAAGGACGGGATACTGGGGGAATTGGAACCCGGGTTGATAACTGCCGAGCGTGTGCTGGACGCGGCGGGCGAGGGCGACTCACTGGCCTGGAGCATTCTGGAGGACGTAATAGATTCCTTGTCCGTCGGAATGACCAACTTGCTGCACCTTTACAACCCGGACGTGGTGGTTATGGGAGGCGGCGTCACCTTCGGCCTGGTGCGTATGGGCCTGTTGCCCAGCATATACGGCCAGATGCAACAGAGGGCCATGACCGATGGCCATCGCAACATCCAACTCATTCCCAGCCGTCTGGGGGACGCGCCCGGCATGCTGGGTGCGGCCAGCCTGGTGTGGAACGGCGGGTAAGGGCGCAGGGCGGCTGTTGCCAGAAGCGGTTAAAAAGGCAGGCTGCCCCGCCGGAAGGGATACTCGGGGCTAAAAAATGTACCTGCCGCCCATTACGTTCAGCCTGTCTCCCGTAATGTAGCCGGACTCGTCGGAAGCAAAGAACAGGCAGGCCTCGGCAATGTCATGCACCGTACCCTGACGGCGCATCGGAATGCTGGACACGTGGGCATCTGAGCCGCGGGCCACGTCCTGGAATTCGGGATACCATTCCGGGTGGGCTCGGGTGGTGTCGGTGGAACCGGGGTTCACCATGTTGGCGCGGATGTTGTAGGGCGCCATCTCGGCCGCAACCGCGCGGATCAGTCCCAGAAGCCCCGTCTTGGCCGTAGTTACAAGGGCGGTATCCGGCCTTCCCGTGATGGCAGACTGGCCACCCATGGCGATAATGCTGCCGCTGCGCCGTTCCATCATGCCCGGCAGGACGGCCTTGATCAGGTAAAAGGCGGGAAAGAGGTTGATCTCCATAACCTGCTGCCATTCTTCGTTGGAGATCTCCAGGATGGGTTTGTGGGGGCGGATCGCGACGTTGCTGACCAGGATGTCGACCTTGCCGAGGGCAGCGATGCCCTGCTCCACAACGCCGGCGGCCATATCCGGGTCAGAGACGTCGCCCATCGCCAGGTGAGTATTGACTCCCAGTTCGCGGCACTGGGCCTCTACTTCTTCGAGTTCCTGCCGGCTTTGGCGGGTGTTCAGTACCAGGTCTGCCCCTTCTCGTGCGAAGGTTAAGGCCACCTGCCGCCCAATGTTCCTGCTGGCGCCCGTAATCAACGCCGTTTTTCCCTGTAGACGCATCAGTCCTCCTGGCCGCCATCCGGAAAGGTGTGGCGGAATTCGCCCGTTTGTAGCGCCGTTGGAAGGTACCATAGAGTCCAGGTGTACGCAATTGCCAGGGTATTGGCGGCAGGCTGCCGGTTCGGATGGTTGCCCGTCGCGCGGGCTGAGGTTTGATGACCGTTTAGTCCCTGGAACGCCGGGACACCTGCCGCATACAGGTGAAACCTTCCCAGTCCATCCGGCCCAAGCCGAGAATCGTGGGGACAGCGTTCCAATTCAGGTGGTATTGCCATTGGACCAGGGCAGACACATAGGTCTGTCCCTACCAGCTACCCGACCAAGCCGCCAAATACGGAACGCTGCCAATCGTGGGCAGCCTATTGACGGATGGCGCCCACGGTAGTAACCTTGGTCTCAGTCCACTGCGAACCTTTACAATTGAAGAGCAGCCGAAGGTGGCCCCGATATACCGGGGCTGAAAAGGGAAGCCGGTGAAATTCCGGCGTGGTCGCGCCACTGTAACTGGCAAGAACCTGCCCAATCCTGAGTGGAAGCCACTGTCCGCCCAAGGCGGATGGGAAGGCGGGCAAGTTCGTTGGTAGCCAGGAGCCAGGAGACCTGCCTTCAGGTGATTACCAGGTACGCTTCGCGGTAGGGTGTATGGTGTCTTGAGATTTCAGCCTGACCGGGAAGGTCAGGCTTTTTTGGTTTTTAGGCGCTCCCTAACCCTCGTAGAGAAGTCAATCAAAAGCGAAGTACCTCCCGCCCCGGCGCGGCATGCGCCAGGCATTCTCGATGGGAGTTGGCTGGGTGGTTTCCAATCGGGTCGTGCAGGTCCTCCTCCCCTCATGACCGGTGGGTGCAGCAAGTCTGCGCCCGGGCGACCATCCAGCCAACTCGCTGGCGTCGACTCAACGCTTTCGTCTCGGCGCTGGCAATATGGGCCACAAGATATCATAATGGGCGCAACCGGGTAACTGCGGAGGATGGAATGCTGCGTCAGCTTCTGGAAGAATGCCACCAGGGTTTTAACCAAGTAGGCTTTAATGAAGTAGTGCTGATGTTGTCCAACACTGCCGCAACTTCCGAAGTCTACATGGACCTGGATGACTTGCGGTTTTCCGAGGACGGCAATATCGTCACCTTCCTGGCGGAAGGCGGCACCCACCTTCACATGTACCTGGACCGTGTGGTAGAAGTACGGCTTCAGCACCGGATGAACGATGAGGGGTTGCCCAGCTATTCAGTCTGGTTCATGGACGAGAATAACGACCCGGTTATGCGAATTTACCTTCGCAAGTCGGAGAATGAGGAAACCAACCAGCCTCGCCATGAACTTTTTATGGCGCTTCTCGAAAAATATGGAACTTCGGTGAAATTGGGTTAGTCCTGCCCTGACAGTAGTATTTCCTGCCCACGATTTATTACCTGGATTTGCTATTCTGAAGTTTCCTGCTGTCCCGTGTCTGGCCGGGCATGCGAGGGTTGATGACCAAGGCCGTAGTCATAGCCGGTGTCCGCAGTGGGGTGGGGAAAACCACCATCGCCACAGGAATAATGGGCGCACTTACTCGGCGCGGCCATCAGGTACAACCCTTCAAGGCTGGCCCGGACTATATCGACCCCTCTTACCATCAACTGGCATGCGGCGTACCTTCCCGCAACCTGGATACCTGGCTGTTGCCCCACCCTACAGTGACGGAATTGTTTCGCCGGGCCGGGAGCGGCGACAAGGTGTGCGTGGTGGAAGGGGTTATGGGCGTGTTTGACGGCCATTCCAGCCTGACGGAGGAGGGGTCCACCGCCCAGTTGGCCAAGCTGTTGAACGCCCCGGTTATTCTGGTGGTGGACGCCGCTAAAGTTGCCCGCAGTGTAGCGGCCGAGGTTCTGGGCTACCAGACCTTTGACCCATCATTGCGAATAGCGGGTGTAATCCTGAACGGAGTCGGCGGACCCAGGCACATGGAATTCTGCCAGCCCCAGATAGAGGCTACTACCGGCTTGCCGGTGCTGGGGTATCTGCCACGGAGGGAGGACTTTGTCCAACCCGAACGGCACTTGGGGCTAATACCGACGGTAGAGGGCACGGTCGTCCAGGAGTGGTACGACGCGCTTATCGCCCAGGTGGAAGAAACCGTCGACCTGGAACAGATTCTGAAGATTTCTGCCACCGCGAGTCCGCCGGCGGGAGACCCGCAGGTCTATCCCTCAGAGTCGCAACCGGTAAGGGCCCGCATTGCCATTGCCCAGGACAGGGCCTTCAGCTTTTACTACCAGGACTCCCTGGACCTCTTGCAAGCCTGGGGGGCAGAACTGGCGCCATTTAGCCCCCTGACCGATGAAGCTCTCCCCAAGGGCGTGGGAGGGGTTTACATCGGCGGCGGGTTCCCGGAGATGTTTGCCAGGGAGTTGTCCGAAAACCGGCCCATGCTGGACTCAATGAGAGCCGCACTGGACCGGAATATACCGGTGTATGCCGAGTGCGGGGGCCTGATGTACCTGGGCCGAAGTCTTTCCGACCTGGACGGCGCCGAATATCCCATGGTGGGCGCTCTACCAGTCATCACTTCGATGAGCAATCGACGGCTGACGCTGGGCTACCGGGAAGTGGAAGCCTGCGACGACACGCCAATTCTGGACCGGGGACAACGAGTGCGCGGGCATGAATTTCACTGGTCGGTGCTGACCGAACAGCCCACGCCGGAACAGGCTGTCTATCGGGTAGTCGACCAGGAGAATCGCCTTGAGGGGTTCAGAGTCGGCAGTGTCTGGGCGTCCTATATTCACGTCCACCTGGGGAGCGCGCCAGGCCTGGCCCGCCGGTTTGTCGAAACCTGCGTGTTAGAATAAGTTTGCCTGCTACGTCCGGCTTATTGATGAGTCTCTTCAGTAGCGGGCAAACCAGCCGGAGGATGGATCCAGAATGAGCACAAACCAGGAGACCCAGGAAGGGCCCCAGTCGGTAAAGGGTCCCCGCATCAACAAGGGCCTGGTCATTGTCAACACGGGAAACGGCAAGGGCAAGACCACGGCGGCCATGGGCGTACTGTTCCGTGCCTGGGGCCGCGACATGCGGGTCATCATGCTGCAGTTCATTAAACACACCACCGCCAACTTTGGAGAGCAGCGGGCGGCCCAGAAAATTGGTGTCTCTATGCGGGCCATGGGCGATGGCTTCACCTGGCGGTCCCGCGACCTGGACCAGAGCGCCGACCTGGCCCGGGCGTTGTGGGAAGACGCCAAGGAAGTTCTGGCGTCGGAAGATTATGACGTGGTGGTGCTGGATGAATTTACCTATCCCATGCATTATGGCTGGATAGAAACGGAAGAAGTCATTGAAGCGCTCCGGAATCGCCCGGAAATGCTCCACGTGATAATCACCGGGCGCCACGCCCCCGAAGCCCTGGTGGAGTACGCGGACTTGGTGACGGAAATGAACGTGGTCAAGCATCCCTACCAGAGCGGCATAAAGGCGCAGCCGGGAATTGAGTTTTAGGTGGCCGGCTTCCGAAACAGGCCAGAAACCCGGCCGCAGTTGGATTCAGGAGAATAACATGACCATCTCACCACTGGTTGATTCTACCGTCGACAGCATTACCTCACTGAATGAGACGGCCATGGCTGCGGCCCGGGCCAGGCAGGATACCCTGACCAAGCCCCTGGGAAGCCTGGGTAGGCTGGAGGACCTGTCTGTCATGCTGGCCGGCATGTTTGGAGATCCCATACCCCGCATCAACCGAAAGTCGGTAATCCTGGCTGCGGCAGACCACGGCGTCGTGGCCGAGGGTGTCAGCGCCTATCCCCAGGAAGTAACCCCCCAGATGGTGTACAACTTCCTGCGAGGCGGCGCCGGAATTAACGTGCTGGCCCGCCACGCCGGAGCGGATATTGTAATTCTGGACGCGGGTGTGGCCTCGGACCTGGAACCTAACCCGCTACTGCGATCAGTTAAGGTAGCCTACGGCACGGCCAACATGGCGGTGGGCCCAGCCATGACCCGCGAACAGGCTGTTCGCTGCCTGGAAATAGGCATCGACGCCGCCAGGGAACAGATTGGAGAGGGAGCGGACCTGATTGCCTGCGGCGACATGGGAATTGGCAACACCACCGCTTCCAGCGCCATTACCTCCGTTGTCACCGGAGCAGATCCGTCGGTAACCACCGGCCGGGGCACGGGCCTGGACGACCCGGGCCTGGCCCGCAAGGTAGAAGTGATCCGGAGGGCAATTGAAGTGAACCAACCGGACCCTGCCGATGGCCTTGACGTCCTGACCAAAGTGGGTGGACTGGAAATTGGGGTACTGGCCGGCGCCATGCTGGGCACGGCGGCCAGCAACCGGCCCGTGGTGGTGGACGGCTTCATTTCGGGAGCGGCAGCCCTGATAGCCTGGCTCATTTCGTCGGCGGCGCGGGACTACTTTATCGCCGCCCATCAATCCGTAGAGCCGGGCCACCGTGTCGGCCTGGATGCCATGGGCCTTACGCCCCTCCTGGACATGAACATGCGCCTGGGTGAAGGCACCGGAGCGGCGCTGGCGATGCACCTGATAGAAGCGGCGTCCCTCTGCCTGGCGGAGATGGCAACCTTCGCCGAGGCGGGCGTCTCGGAACGCAGCGATGAAGAGGAGTAGCCGGCATATAAAAACCGGGCATATTCTTGAAAGCGCACCTTGCCCGACTCTCTTGCGATCCGGCTCCATTCAGCCCGACGGATGCAGCTAGGGTAGACATCCTTGGCCTCCTTGCTGGCTGCCCTGAGCTTTTTGACCATTTTCCCCTCGCCGAAGAGCGCGGACCTTTCCCAGCAGGTCGTCAGCAATTCCCGCGCCTGGTTTCCGCTGGTGGGCCTGCTCATCGGCATCGTGCTGGTGGGGCTGGAATGGTTGCTGGGACATCTCTTTCCGCCGTACCTGACCGCAGCTATCCTGGTGGTCTTCCTGGTAATCGCAAACAGGTCGCTGCACCTGGACGGATTGATGGACACCTGCGACGGGCTTTTCGGGGGGCAAACGCCGGAACGTCGCCGGGAGATCATGCGCGATTCAAGCGTGGGCGCTTTTGCGGTGGCCGGCGCCGGCAGTGTCCTGCTTCTCAAATACGGCGCGATCCTGTCGCTGCTGTCGGCTGGTCTGCCGGGCAAAGAAGCGGCGTTGCTGGTGTTTCCCGTGGTCTCACGGTATGCCATGGTGCTCCAGTTGATGGTTTATACCTATGTTCGCACCCCCGGGCTGGGGTCTCCCTTCCACGGCAGCGACGCCCGCATTCCTTCAACGTTGGCGGCGGTCATAGCGGCCCTGGCGGCCGGGATACTTGGAGGGTTGGGCGGAATACTGATACTGGCGGCAATATGCCTGCTTGCCCTGGCCCTGGGACAACTGGCGGTCAGGTTAATCGGGGGATTGACGGGCGACATATATGGGGCTACAAACGAACTGTCGGAAGTGGCGGCACTGCTGGGCGCCGTTGTCCTGTTGCCCCTGGGCTTGCT
>JAJEDS010000232.1 GCA_022821365.1 Dehalococcoidia bacterium
TGTGCAGCCTGGACGAAGAGACCATGCTAAGCAAGGAGGTGGTTACACGAACGGGCGACACCATCAGCGTGGGGGCAATGTTCTTCCACCTGCTGTGGGAGGTGAACCAGCACGGCGGCCAGGCCGGCTACCTGCGGGGCATGCAGCGGGGGTTGAACCAGTAGGGTTTTCTTATCCACGAATGGGCACGAATGTTCACGAATGAGTTGAACAGTTTATTTGTATCCATTCGCGGGCTAGAGAAGAAGAGGAGAAGAGGAGAGGCGATTACCGCCCTGCAAGACTTCATCCGCCAGGCTTTCGAAACCAACTGGGAGTGGACGGAGCGGTATATTGACGGCTTGAGCCAGGAGGAGATTGAATACCGTCCCAGCGACCAGTGCCATTCCATCGGGTTCATTCTCTGGCACTACGGACGCGCCCTGGATATGTGGGTACAGACCCGGGCCAGGGGTGGCACCCAGCTTTACGAAGACGGCTGGGCGAACCGCCTGGGCCTGCCCGCCGATCCCGCCGACGTGGGGTTCGGCTACGGGGTGGAGCAGTTGAACGCCTGGCCCTGCCCAGACAAGGCCCTGTTGGTGGAGTACGCCACCGCCGCCCTCAACAACCTGCTGGAGCTCCTGGACAGCCACGATGATGAGTCCTTACAGGCCACCGAACTGACCACTCACTGGGGCGAGACCATTAACCTGGCGCGCATGTTCTCGATGCTTATATGGGAAGTAAACCAGCACGGGGGCCAGGCCAGCTACCTGCGGGGCATGCAGCGGGGGTTGAACCAATAGATGCGGTTAGAGTCTCCGGTAGCCTAATTTCTCAATCAGCAATTGAGCCATTTCGCTAATAGTAGCATCCCGTCCAGTCTTCTTATCGTCAGCTAACGTCCCGTACAGGTTGATTTCAGGGTCTCGGTAACCACCGTAGTCTTTACTGCTCTCATAGAAGTACCAGTGGGCCCCATTTGTCAGCACTCTTTTTTTCACCCTTGAGCTTACCTGATAGTTTTTGAGTTGGTTTTCTTCGGAGAACTCATTCAGGTACTTTGAAAGAGACTTGGCTTCGATGACAACCAAAGGCTTGCCGTGTTTGTAAAGCGTATAATCCGTGTGACCGGACGCATTCTCTCCTTTTCGGCTGTGCCATTCCTCAAACCGGCACCGGGTAGGGTCGTCCAGTTTCCACCCGAGAGCAGTAAGGATGGGGTCTATAATGGCATAGCGAGTGGTGGTTTCATTGAAGACATAGCCTTTGAGGACTTCTTCTTCATACATCTTGATGACAGACCTGCCGTGTCTAACGGCTTTTTCGACGGTCTCTTGAAGAGCCATATTCACCAAACCTTCCTTGTAAGTTGGGAATGCCGGGCTTGACCGGTTCAACGCCATCCTCAGCGCACCAGCCAAGATATTCGTCAATCGATATCTGAAACTCCTTGAGCAGGTCATAGCCTTCGGGAATTTCAAAAACAACGATGCCAAAAGGGCCGGAGTTGACTACTCTACCGCAATACAATTCAGCTTCGTCGTCATATTCGTACTCGGCAATGTACCCCTTGTACTCCATCATGGCGTTGCGCCTCCAGCTTAATCTATGTTGCAACGATAAAATGGTGTCCATTACCGGAGTATGTAAGGAAAAAGGACCATGCAGATAACCGAGCACATCTACAGCACCCACATTCAGGAAGACCAGTCCACCTTCGGGGCCATGCACCCTGGCGGCACCCAGATTTACTTCGTGGGTGACCCCAACGAGAGCATGGTGCTGGTGGACTCGGGGGAACCCTACCGCCACTGGACCAGGCAGATACTGGACTACCACGAGGAACTGGGTAGGCCCAGGATGTCCGCCGTCCTGGTAACCCACGGCCACGGCGACCACATCGGGGGGCTGGACCGGCTGCAGGAGGCCTTCAACTGCCCAGTCCGGTGCCACCCCAAGCTGGCCCCGGCCCTGGAACAAAGGCTAGGAGAGGGCTGCGTGGTGAAGCTGCGGTCAAGAGAACTGGTGCCGTCGGGCGGGGGCATTACCCTGCGGGCCCTGTTCACGCCGGGCCACGAGGACGACCACGTCTGCTACTACCTGCGGGCCGATAATGTCCTGTTCAGCGGCGACAACATCCTGGGCAACTCGTCGTCCAGCGTCCGCAACCTGAAGCAGTACATGGAGTCATTGGAACTCATGGCCCGCCAGCGGCCCGCCATTATCTGTCCCGGCCACGGGCAGACAATCCACAACGGAGAGGCCCGCATCCGCTGGTACCTGCATCACCGCCAGGAGCGGGAGGACCAGGTTCTGGCCGCCCTGGCCCACGGGGCGGAGACGGTGGACGACGCGGTAACCGCCGTCTATCCCCGCAACCTGCGCAAGAACCTGCGGGGCGCCGCCGCCCGCAACGTGGGCACGCACCTGGCCAAGCTGAGGGAAGAGGGACGGGTAACCGAAAACCCGGCCACCTACACCGTCAGCCACCAGTAATCCACGAAGGTCACGAAGAACCACGAAGAACCACGAAGATATGATCTGGTCCTTCGTGAAACTTCGTGCCCTTCGTGGAAGTAAATAGGCTAACTCTCGAGTACCAGCTTGCCGAAGAACTCGCGCGACTCCATCACCCGGTGGGCTTCCGACACATTCTCCAGCGGGAAGGTCTGGCTGACTATGCCGCCCAGCTCCCCGTTGTTGACGCACTTCATCATTTCGGCGAAGCTGCGGTGGGTGCGGCCGCCGCTGCCCATCAGGTGCAGGGGCCGGCCCTGCAGGACGGACAGGTTCATGCCGGTGCGCGACCCTGACGTGGTGCCGGTTATCACCATGCGCCCGCCCGGTTTCAGGCACAACAGGCTGTCTTCCCACACGTCCGCTCCCACCACGTCAAACACCATGTCCACACCCTTGCCGTCGGTTAACTCCATAATGCGCTCGCTAACCTTGGGCGTCTCGTGGTAGTTGATGCCTTCCGCCACGCCCAGCAGTTCCTTGGCCCGTTCCAGCTTCCAGTCGCTGCCGGCGGTAACGAACACCCTGGCGCCCACCATCCGGGCAATCTGGATGCCCATGCTGGCCACCCCGCTGCCGGCGGCGTGGACCAGCACATCGTCCCAGGGCTTCACCTGGCCCTGGACAATCATGCACTGCAAGGCCGTGTGTCCACCCTGGGAAATGGCCGCCGCTTCGGTAAAGCTCATGCTGTCGGGTATCTTGAAGGCGCATTCGGCCGGTACGGCGATATACTCGGCGTGGCCGCCGTCCAGGTCAATGCCGATGCGCTTCTGGGCGGTGCAGTTGTGGTCCATTCCGTTCTTGCAGTTTTCGCACCCCCAGCACTTGATGCGGTTTTCCAGCAGCACCCGGTCGCCCACCTGCAGATCGGTAGCGGCGTCGGGACTAACGAACACGATCTCGCCGGCGGCCTCCATGCCGCCGATGCGGGGGCCGCGCCCGCTGCGACCCTGGTTGCGCCTTTCGATATCCCCGCGGTTCAGGGCGCTGCCATACACCCGCAACATTACTTCACCCGGGCCCGGCTCCGGGTCGGGACGGTCACCGAAAATCATCGCCTCGGGTCCACCGGGTTCCTCCGAGTACACGGCTTTCATGGCATATACCTCCTAACGTTCCAATTCAGGGATGCCCCCTTCGTGAATCTTCGTGTCCTTCGTGGATTAAGAGAAAACTAACTCTCGATTACCAGCTTGCCGAAGAACTCCCGCGACTCCATCACCCGGTGGGCCTCCGGCACTTCGGTCAGGGGGAAGGTCTGGCCCACGATGCCCTTCAGTTCCCCGTTGTTGACGCACTTCATCAGGTCTCCGAAGCTGCGGCGGGTGCGGCCTCCACTGCCCATCAGGTGCAGGGGCCGTCCCTGCAGAATGGACAGGTTTATGTCGGCCCGCGCCCCCGACGTAACGCCCGTAATAACCAGCCTGCCGCCGGACTTGAGCGAAAGCAGGTTCTGTTCCCAAACGTCGGCGCCCACCACGTCGAACACCAGGTCCACGCCCTGGCCGTCGGTCAACTCCTTGACCCGTTCACTGAGGTTGGTCGTTTCCCGGTAGTTGATTACCTCGTCCGCGCCCCACTTTTTGGCCTCTTCCAGCTTCCAGTCGCTGCCGGCGGTGGTTATCACCCGCGCGCCCACCATCTTGGCAATCTGGATGCCCATGCTGGCCACGCCGCTGCCGGCGGCCTGGATCAGCACGTCGTCCCACGGCTTCACCTGCCCCTGCACCACCATACACTGCCAGGCGGTATGCCCGGCCAGGGGAATGGCGGCGGCCTCGGCGTAGCTCATGCTGTCGGGAATCCTGTAGGCGTTGATGGCCGGGGCGGTTATGTACTCGGCATGGCCGCCGTCCAGGTCCACACCGATGCGCTTTTGAGCGATGCAATACTGGTCGTTTCCATCCACGCAGTATTCGCAGACATGGCACTTGGTCCTGTTTTCCAGCAGCACGCGGTCGCCCACCTGCAGATTGGTATTGGCGTCGGGGCTGATGGAGACAATCTCCCCGGCCACGTCCATGCCCATGATGCGGGGCGCCTGGCCGCTGCGGCCACGATCGCGCATACCCATGTCGGCCCGGTTAAGGGCGCTGCCGTGGACCCGCAGCATCACCTCGCCCGGGGCTACCTCCGGCTCCGGCAGGTCTCCATACACCATGGCTTCGGGTCCACCGGGTTCTTGCAGATAAACGGCTTTCATAAGAATTACCTCCTCAAGTACAAATTGTAGCTTGACCGCATATTACAAGAGGGGGAGAGGAGGGTCAAAGTTTACAATAGGAAAACCCCTTGCCCAATGAGCAAGGGGCCGCGATTTTTGGATATCATTGTCCTGGCCTAGAAAACACTGTGTTCCAAGGCCCGTAAGGTTGATTGCCTTTACTTCAACCCTACGCCAACTATGGCTTAGGCTCCTGACTGCCCTTCTCTTGAGAAATATGGGACCTAACTATGTCATTAACCCAGTGGTCGAGTTTCTCTTTGCCGCCAGTCACAGCCTTCCACCATGCAATAATGTCCTGATCTACACTCACCGAGACTGTGTTCGTATTCCGTGGGAGTAAGGAGTCTCTTCGCGGGTTACGAACCTCAAGTACTTCAGGAATATCTTCGGTGTCGATTTCGTCCTCGGGCATCTGCTCCAACCGGCTCAGCAGATTCCATTCTTCTTCGGTCAGGTCAGCCCTATTTCTCTTCATAGATCAGTCTTTCCAGTCGAGTCGCCTTTCTGGCGCTTATTATGCGGCCTGTCCTTTCGCCGGTACGAGGATCAGGGTTCTCTTCGGTGTGGATCACTATCAACATCGAAGGCCCAACTATCCCGAGCGATCTGAACCTGGTTTCCTCAGGGAATGGGTCATCATAGGTGAAACAATAATCGTCATCGAAGACCCGCTGAGCAATTTCGAAAGGAACTCCATGCTTTGACAGGTTATCCGCGTTCTTTGCCGGGTCCCAAGTCCATGGCAAGTTGCTCTCCTCCACTACAGAACAAATTATAGGGACGACCATCTCCTGTGGTCAATGTCGATGCGCTCGCTTCACACCCTAAGCTGGAAGCCGAATCACTTCCCACCCACCATTTAGCATGCAAATTAAGTGGAAAGGCTTGCTGCTTTGACACTCCATTCGAACAATAGATATAATTTTTATAGGGAGCACCAGGACCATAAATTAAAGGGATTCTTCATGCAGGCTGCCAGCAGGCACCCTTGTTTGATAATTGTTGCTTTGTCCGTAGCTGTCCTGGCGGCCTGCTCACCTTCTTCCCCTTCCCCTGCCGGGGCCTGCCCCGAGGGGTGGGACCAAGTAACCGAGTACCGCCTTTACTTCGGCCGCAACGACGCTACCGGCGCCGCCGGTGCCGTTTCCGACGAGGCGTGGACCCGGTTCCTTGCCGATACGGTAACGCCCCGTTTCCCCGACGGCCTCACCGTAACCGACGGCGCCGGCCAGTGGCGCAACGATGCCGGGGAAATCCTGAAAGAACAGGCCAAGGTGCTGACAATCCTGGTCTGGCCCGATGACTCCGCACTGTCTCGGTTGAACGAAATCACCGCCGAGTACGAAAGCCGCTTTGACCAGGAATCGGTGCTGCTGACATCCGGCCCGTCTTGCGCCTCTTTCAGCTAGATCTGCCGTCCCACGCACGGGCAGGCAGGAATTCCCGACAACTCCATTGGTGTCCCTTCGTGGATAAGTCTCCGTTGACGCTCATTTCCCCTGCCTTTACACTGCCCACTACTACAACCGTGCGGAGGGGCAGTATGAGTCTTCCTGAGTTTGACGTTACCGGACAGAAAGTACTTATCACTGGCGCGGGCCGAGGCATCGGCAAGGGCATTGCCCTGGCCTTCGCAGAGGCGGGGGCCGACGTGGCCATTACCGGCCTTACCGACACTGGCGTAAATGCCGTGGCCGACGAGGTGCGCGCCCTGGGCCGCGCCGCCCTGCCCCTGACCGGCGACGCCACCCGGGCCGAGGACATGGACCGCATCGCCAAGCAGGCCCTGGCCGAGTTCGGCCACCTGGACACCCTGGTAACCTGCGTGGGCGACGCCATCCGCAAGCCCGTGGTCAAGCTCCCCGGCATCAGCGTTGAGGGCATGAGCGAAGAGGAGTGGCACTTCATCGTGGACGTGAACCTGACCGAGGCCTTCCAAGGCTGCCGGGCCTTCGGCGCCCACCTGCTGGAGCGGCGGCAGGGTTCCGTCATCAACATCTCCGGCTGGGCCGCCTTCCGGGGCCGCCAGGGTTCCGCCGCCTACGACGCGGCCAAGGCCGGCGTGATGCGCTTCACCGAGTCCCTGGCCCAGGAATGGGCCCCCTACGGCGTTCGCGTCAACTCCGTGGCCCCGGGCAGCTTCCCCGACCCGGCCCAGATGTCAACCGAGGCCTACCAGGCCCGCCAGGACGCCGCCAGGGAGCAGGTACCGCTGGGCCGGGTGGGCTACCTGAAGGAAATCGGCTACCTCTCCGTCTTCCTGGCCTCCCCCGCCGCCTACGTAACCGGCCAGACCTGGGCCGTGGACGGCGGGGTCAGCATCAAGAGCGCGTAGGTGTCCGTAGGTCAACTCAGGCGCTGACCTGGCACAGCCCTGCCGGAAGAGTTGCGCCGGCGCGGGCCGCCCACGCCCGCTGAGTTGTGCGTCAAGGAAATCGGAGATGCCCCAATTGGACAGATGGGACGGCGAAACCTTGTGGGATTTCGCCAAGGCCCGCGGGATCAGCCGGCGCCGCTTCCTGTGGCTCATGGCGTCCGGGGGAGTCGCCGCCGTCCTGGCCGCCTGCGGCTTAACGGAAACTTCCGGCACGCCCCGGGATTTGCCCCCTGAACCGGCCAGCGGTTCGTGGTTCAAAGACCCATCGCCCCTCATCGTCCACGACGACGGGAAAAGCCTTGAAGCCCGCCTGGAAAACACGCGGGGCCTGGTAACCGCCAAAAGCCATTTCTTCGTCCGCAACAACTCCACCAGCCTGGACCTGGACGCCGTCGCCTGGCGCCTCTCGGTGGAAGGAGATGCCGTAGCCAACCCCCTGGACCTAACCTATAACGACATACTGGGCCTGCCCTCTCGCGCGCTGATGTGCTACCTGGAATGCGCCGGCAACCACCGGGCCATGTTCGACATCGTGCAGGGCCGAGCCGCTTCGGGTACCCAGTGGATGACCGGCGGCATTAGCAACGGGGAATGGGTGGGCGCGTCTCTGCGGGACGTGCTGACCCTGGCCGGCATAGCGAACAACGCGGTCAGCGTGCTGCTGGTGGGCCTGGACACTGAGTCGCCCGAAAATGGGTTCCGCCGTGTCTTGCCGGTGGACAAGGCCCTGCACCCGGATACCTTGCTGGCATACTCCCTGAACGGCGAAGCCCTGCCCAAAGACCACGGCTTTCCGGTTCGCGCGCTGGTTCCCGGATGGGTGGGCAGTTCCAACATCAAGTGGCTGGGGCAAATAGTCGTGTCCTCCGAACCGTTGTGGACCCGGAACAACACCGGTTCCTACGTGTTTATCGGCGACGATTACCCGCCGGAAGGGGAAGCCCCAGGAAAGGTAGTCGAGAACCAGAACATAAAGAGCGCCCTGGCCCTGCCCTGGCCCGCTGAGTTGCCCGCCGGGCTTCATCGTCTCCACGGCTACGCCCATTCGCCCCACGGGCCCATTACCCGGGTGGAGTGGAGCGCGGATAGCGGGACGACGTGGCGCGATGCCGAACTGTCCGGACCGCAACCCCAGTATTCCTGGGCCAGGTTCGAACTCAATTGGCGGGGCGCGGCGGGCGACCACGCGCTTATGACCCGGGCCACCGATACCGCCGGCAACGTCCAGCCCGACTCGGTGCCCTTCAATGAAAAGGGCTATCTGTTCAACCAGCCCCTGCCCCATCCCATTTTGGTCAAGAACACTGGCGGCGCTTGACGATCGGCCCAAAGCGGGGATGGGAGTTGCGAAAAATTGGCAGTTCCCGATCGGGCCCGGACCAGTGAATCCAGGGAGTAAATATGCACGTTCGAGGGGCCTCTTATTCTGAAACCGTCATACCGGCTTTCGCCGGTCCAGAAATCTTGTCTTTCAGCGCCTCTCAGGTGCTATTGCCTTCCTGGATTCCGGCTTTCGTGGGAAAGCCGGCCCTTGGGGCCCACCCGTTCCCCTAACTCTGAACGGTTACTTCAGGGGCTCCGTAACTGCGACGGGGCGGGAAATAGCGTAGAATAGGCTGAAGAATCAGGGCACTCCAATGTTCCGGTCTGAATCCTCGATTCCCCACCCCTGCGTTGGTGAACAATCGTGGAAATTCCTGGATTATAATTCTCTTCCTGTATCTTCGTGTCCCTTCGTGGATGGATAGCTGAGGAGTATCGGCCATGACCATGCATTACCCTTTGCTGGTGCCCAGCATCCTGAACCGTGCCCGCACCGCCTTCCCCAGCAAAGAAATTATCACCCGTCTTGAGGGCGCTGAAGGCGGGGTGCACCGCTACACCTACCGGGAAATGGCCGCCCGGGTCAACAGGCTTTGCAATGCCCTCAACTTCCTTGGCGTGAAGCAGGGCGACCGGGTTGGCACCTTCGCCTGGAACACCTACCGCCATTTGGAAGCCTACTTCGCATCCCCGGTAATGGGCGCCGTCAACCACACTATTAACATCCGCCTCTTCCCCGACGACCTGGTGTATATCGTCAACCACGCCCAGGACAAGGTGATTTTCGTGGACCCTGACCTTTGTCCCATTTTGGAGGCCCTGGCGCCCCGGCTTGAGTCTGTCGAGCATTACGTCATCCTGACCGACGACCCGGAACCGGCAACCACTTTGCCCAATGCAGTAAGCTACGAGTCCCTGCTGGCCCAGGCCTCCGACCAGTTCACCCCACCGGAAATGGACGAATGGGACCCGGCCGGCTTGTGCTACACCTCGGCCACCACCGGACGGCCCAAGGGTGTAACCTATTCTCACCGCGCCCTCTACCTCCATTCCATGGCCGAGTGCATGGCCGATACCGCGGCCTTCAGCGAGCGGGACACGACCATGGCCGTTGTGCCCATGTTCCACGCCAACTGCTGGGGCTTCCCTTATTCCAGCGCCCTGGTGGGGGCCAGCCAGGTTATGCCCGGCGTCCGGCCCGACCCCCAGGCCATCTGCGAACTTATCGACCGGCACAGGGTGACCGTCACCGCCGGCGTCCCAACCATCTGGGTGGGGGTGCTGGACTACCTGGAACGTTCGGGCCAAAGCTACGACTTTTCCTCCCTGCGAGCCGTCATCAGCGGCGGCTCGGCGGTACCCGTCAGCGTCATCCGGGCCTACAAGGAACGGCTGGGCGTAGATCTGGTCCACGCCTACGGCATGACCGAAGCCACTCCCATCGTTACCTACAACCGGGTCAAGACCCATCTGGAAGACCTGCCCGAGGATGAGAAATACGAACTGGCGGGAAGCCAGGGCATGGTAGTGGCCGGGCTGGAAATGCGCCTGGTGGACGACGAGGGCAACGACCTGCCCTGGGACGGCGAGCAGCGCGGCGAACTGCTTTTCCGCGGCCCGTGGATTTCCCGGGAGTATTACAATGATGAGCGCACCGCCGAGACCTACATCGACGGCTGGTACCACAGCGGGGACATTGCCTCGGTGGACCCGGATGGTTACGTCCAGATAGGCGACCGCGTCAAGGATATGGTCAAGAGCGGCGGCGAGTGGATTTCCTCGGTGGACCTGGAGACGGCCATCATCGCCCACCCGGATGTGCTGGAGGCGGCGGTTATCGCCATCCCCCATCCCACCTGGGTGGAGCGCCCCCTGGCCTGCGTGGTGCCCCGGGAAGGCGCCCGCGAAAGCCTGGACAAGGCCCAGGTGATGGACTTCATCCGCGACCGGTTCGCCCGCTGGTGGCTGCCCGACGACGTGGTGTTCATCGAAGAAATCCCCAAGACCAGCGTGGGCAAGTTCGACAAGAAGGTGCTGAGGGAGAGATACCAGGATTACGTGGTGGGGGGTTAGGGCCCGGGCATCAACGCGCCCGGCTAGTCAGTTGCTTGTCTGTTACCCTTTAACCGAATCTCAAAATTCAATATCCTGGAGTCATCATGGTTGAGGAAGCTTACGAAATCGACCAGCATTCCGGCGCGAATATCTTTGCCGCCACGCCTCCCTCCACGGGCATCGTTTACGTTCTCAGTAACGTCGCCATGCCTGGTTACATCAAGATCGGCTATACCAGCGGCAACAGCGCGAAGGACATTGAGGACCGGATGCGTCAGTTGGACAGCACCGGGGTCCCCCGCTCCTTCGACTGCGAGTATGCCGCCCTGGTCAGCAACTGCTCCCAGGTGGAGAAGGCCATCCACACCGCCTTCGGAGACTTCAGGGTCAGGCAGAACCGGGAGTTCTTTGAGGGTGTGGAGCCCTTCCGGGTTAAAGCCATTCTTCAACTGCTGGCCATAGAGGAAGTAACCCCCAATGGGCACAGGGAGCACAAGTTCGAATCCGCATTCCGGGATATGGAGAGTGAGCAGCCGATAAGGCGGCGGGAGAGTTTTACCTTTGCCATGGTGGAAGTGCCCCGGGGCGCTACCCTGGAGTGGGGCGACGAACCGGAGGTAAAGTGCCAGGTTGCCAACGACAGTACCGGGGTGGTGTTCGACGGGGAATATTACTCGCTGACCGAGCTGACTTCCAAGCTCAAGAAGTGGAAGCATACTCCCACCCCCGTCAGGTACTGGCTCTACCAGGGTGAAACCCTGCTCCAGCGCCGCGACCGGCTGGAGCAGGAGTTGTTGGGGCTGGAGGACTACTAGCCGCTGAAACATTCCCAAGATTCTCGGGGCAATAATAGGCAAGACCCCCAAGACCAACGTGAACAAACTTGGCAAGAAAGTACTGTGGGAGCGACACCAAGATCACATGGTGAGGAGGTTGGGGAGTGCCGATAACCTCAGGCGCTAGAAGTCGGACGATATGCTATCATTTAGGCTAACAGCACAAGTACTACACTCATAAGTAAACAGTTGCCCGAAAGAAGAATATAGGTATGCAACTAGATGATCATTAGAACTGCTAAATTCAAGAACCTCCACGGCCACTTGAATTTAGACCTTTCCTTTCAGCCTGGCGTAAATATTCTTATTGGAGTTAACGGATCGGGCAAAACGTCTGTCCTAAATGCCATGGCTTGGACTCTTTCCCCGGCCTCAGTACAAGGGGGGCTTCCTGCCGCGTACTTGCTTTCTAGCCTCCTGTTTGACGAAATCCACATAGCCTATACCGTACCAGGGCAGCGGAAATACGAACGCGTCCACGCCAAACGCAGTGCAGAAGCCATAACTATCGAAATCTCAAGTTCCGAAGAAGTCCTGGAAATTCCCATTATTGGAGACTACGAATTGGCTCGTGTCGGCACAGCGAGAGTGGTAGACGAACCTGCCGACTTGGTGACCAGATTGAAGGAGGATAAAAGGGACAACGCTGTTTTAAGGTGTCTCAGCGATTTGCCGGGTCCCCTGTACTTGCCATTGAACCGTCGATGGACAGAAGAAGGTTCGGGCCCAAGCAGGCTTCGTCAAAGACGGTCAACAGCAGCGGGCGATCTACCGATTTCAGAAGTGTTGGCTTTAGCGGAACGAGTTTTCCGACAAGAGCAGGCCGAAACTTTCGCCCGAAACGAGGCCTTGCGGAATGGCATATTGACTTCACTATTTGAAGTGGATGCATTCAGATTCCCTTCTCGCGTATGGACACCAGCAGAACTCAATGAACACCGACAAAGGTTAGTTAGAGTATTAGGCAATTTGGGGTTGGCAGAAGCCCGTAGGTTGAGCGAGCAATACTTTGACAGCTTGGAAGATATTGTCGGAGAACTTGGCGGTCAGACAATTCCATTGGATTTGCGTGATGACCCGAAATCAGAGAAGTGGATCGAGTGGTTATCAGAATCTTC
>JAJEDS010000155.1 GCA_022821365.1 Dehalococcoidia bacterium
TCGGATTTCCCTTCCTCTATCGGTCTTTCCCCGGTTCACCTCAATATGCCATAATCAGACCAACTTGTTCAGAGCATTCTTAGAAGCTGGGAAGGCCTGAATAATGTCGTTCCCGCCTTCACGGGAACGACGGGTTGATTATCCGAGTAATGGATTTTTCAGAGGTTTCTCAGGAAGATTGTTCACGGAGGGACACGGAGCCTCAAAGGGGGAGGGAATGAGTTTCCGTTAATACGCGATTGCGCTGGGGCTGTACCCTGCAGGGTGGCGGGCCACTCACAAAAGTGGTATCTTGAACCGTACCAAGCAACATACAAAATGGGAGGAGAGACATGCCCCAGATCAAGCACATTGCCATTGCCACCAACGACGCCGAAAAGACGGCGAAGTTCTACTCCGAGGTATTCGGTTTGCGGCAGGTTGCCAAGCTGGAGAGCGGCAACGCCCTGGGCTTCATGCTGAGCGACGGCAACGTCAACATGGCCATTCTGGACTTCCAGAGCGACGCCGTGGCCGGTGTGCGCGGCAAGGACTGGGAAGGCATCCACCACATCGGGTTCGAGGTAGAGAGCCTGGAGGAGATCGAGGCCCGCCTGCTGGCCGCCGGTTCCGAGGAAATGAAGTCGGTCAACGAAGCCCTTCATGCCGGGAACACCGGTCCCCGCCACCAGAACGTGGAGACCAAGTACGAGGGCCCCAACGGCGAGATGATAGACGTCTCCCAGGTAGGCTGGGTGGGGACGCGCGGGCTGGATTAGGGCGTAGCTCCCTTTCCAAAAGGGCGTAATCGAAAGACCCGGTGGGGTGAGTACCCACCGGGTTTTTCCCTGGCCCGCAAGAGGCGCTGAATTTCGATCATTGGCAATGACCTTCGCAGGGAGTTAAGGCAATTCAGCCAATGCTTCCCTGGCGTCAACGGCAGGTACAGGGGAGTCTTCATAATCCCGCAGGTTCCTGGTTACTATGAGCCTGGCGCCACTGGCCATAGCAGCCGCCACCTGCATGGCGTCTTCGAAATCATTCATTGGAAGTTGCGCTGCGTAGCGGATTCCCTGAGTTCCCGTGGTTGAGACAGAAACAAATTGGGTCAATGCAAGAATGAAAGCTCGGGTGTCGGCGCCGCCTCGGACTGGTCTCAAGATGTAAAAGAGATTGGATACCGTGTGCCAGGCTATGCAAGCTTCTTCATCACCACGCTCTATCCGGTCCAGAAGCTCGGACGCCGGACCTGAATGCGGAAGCCTGTCCAGGGCAACGTCAACGAGAACATCTGTATCGAGAAGAATCATGTCAGGTACTTGGCTGCCAGCGCCTCGTAACGCTGATCATTCATACGCTCCGCCGCCTCGAACTTGCCTCGCCACTTCCTGGTAAATGTGGGTTTCTCTTCATTGGTGATTTCCCGAAGGACTTGTTCGATAATATCAGAGAGTGACGTGTCCCGTGACTTGGCATAACGCCTTGCCAACGTCACGAGTTCAGCATCCAGCGCTATTGTAAGTTTCTGTTTCATGGCGACCCCATAACCATGGAGAAAATTCTGCATATCTTTTTGAGGAATAATTATAATAGCGACGTATTCCCGCAAATTCACCGGGTTCGCCCAGTGAGCACATCGAAGATAGTAGTAGGTTCAAACGCCCTTCCTCCATCACGCGCCCGATAATCTCCATCGCCGAAGGTATGATGGCCAACTGCGTTTCCCCGTCCCACCAGCGGTAGTCGCCGATTTCCTCTTTTAGCAACTCCACCTTGCCCTCGGCTTCCAGGCAGCAGACGTGGTGATGCTGGCTGGGGCTTTCGTAGTGGAACAGGTAGGTGGCGGTGGTGGCGACCAGCTTTGTTTCCTCGTACAGTTCACGGGTGGCTGCATCGACCGCGTCCTCGCCCTTCTTCATTCCGCCGCCGGGGAGGCTCCAGTGTTTTGCGCCGCGCTCCCGCACCAGCAGCAACCTGCCGTCCCTGAGCACCAGGGCGGTGGCACGGTTGCGCTTCTGCCTGACTTTCCTTTCCATCGTATATTTATTCAAACATGGATGGACAGGATGAACAGGATAGGGCTTGCCGGTCAATTAACTTGACCTGCATCATCCTGTATATCCTGTACATCCATGTAAATTCTAGGCCGGCACGAAGGCCAGGGTGGGCCGGTCCTTGTCCTGGTCTTCGACCTGCAGGGTCAGGGCCAGGCCGGTGGCGATGTTCTGGGGGTTGGCGGCGTCCACGCCCAGGATAAGGGCGCTGATGCGGGGGCCTTCTTCCAAGGCAACGATGCCGGAGCAGTAGGGATTGTTGCGGCCGAACCCCTTCTCTCCCATGGCGTTAGGCACCACGGAGATGCAGGTGAAGGCGCTGAGCTGGCCCCGCCCGCTGAAGGCGAACCATTCAACGTCGCGGCTGTGGCAGTCCTGGCACATGGGGCGGGCCTCTGCCGACAGTTTCCCGCAGGTACGGCACCGCACCCCCATAAGCTGCCCTTCCTTCAGGTAGGCGAAGAAGGAGGCGGCATTGAAGGCCCTTGTTTCAGTGGTCATGTTGCCTACCCCCTGCGCAGGATGTTGACGACACAGGTGCCGCCGGTGCCGCCCACGTTGTGGGTCAGGCCAAGTTCCAGGTTGGGGTTGGGCAATTGGCGGGGACCGGCCTCGCCGCGCAACTGGTGGAAGGTCTCGATTACCTGGGCCACGCCCGATGCGCCCACCGGATGCCCCTTGGCCTTGAGGCCGCCCGAGGTGTTGATGGGCCGGTCGCCGGTCCGGGCAGTGCGCCCTTCATCCACGGCCCGGGGCCCCTCGCCGGGCTCGAAGAAGCCCAGATCCTCGGTGGCGATGATTTCGGCGATGGTGAAGCAGTCATGCACCTCGGCCACCTGGATATCCTGCGGCGTTACTCCGGCCATGGCGTAGGCCTGGGCGGCGGCTTCCCGGGCGGCGGACAGGGAGGTCAATTCCACGGCGTCGTGCAGGGGTCGGCCCGAGGCCTGGCCGGTGCCAACGACGTGGACCGGCTTGTCGGTAAAGTTGGTGGCAATCTCCGAGGAGACGAGCAGGACGCAGGACGCGCCGTCGGTGATGGGGGCGCAGTCGTAGAGCCGCAGGGGCCAGGCGATCCAGGGGTTGGCCCTTGGGTCGTTGAGGAAGTCCATCTCGTCGCGCCAGTCGGGGACGGGCTGGCCCTGCTGCTCGGCGCGGGCCTTCCGCCGTTCCATCATGTCCAGCAGGGTGGTGTTGAACTGGGCCTTGGGGTTCAGGGCGCCGTTGGTGTGGTTCTTGATGCCCACCTTGGCCAGGTGGGCCAGGCTGGTCTCGTAGCGGTCCATGTGGGCCTTGGCCAACGCGCCGTAAATGCCGGGGAAGGTGAGGCCAGCCGGTACTTCATAGAGGCCGTCGGCGGCCGAGGCCAGCACATCGGTAACGCCCTCGGTGGGCAGGTCGGTCATCTTCTCCACGCCGCCCACCAGGACCACGTCGTACATGCCGGAGGCGATGGCCATAATGCCTTCCCGCAGGGCGCTGCCGCTGCTGGCGCAGGCGTTCTCGATGCGGGTAATGGGAGTGGGGGTCATGCCCAACCAGTCGGCCAGGATGGGCGCGGTGTGGCCCTGGCCTTCGAACAGGTCGGATGAGTAGTTGCCGATGTAGCCGCACTCAATGTCCTCGACGTCGATGCCCTGGTCCATGTTGTCGATCAGGTCCTGGAAAGCCTCGACGAACAGGTCGCGGGTGGTCATGTCGCGAAAGGCGCCGAAGCGGGACAGGCCTGCGCCCACGATGGACACGGGCCGGCCCAACTGCCGGCGCCTGGCGGTGGAAAGCGTAGCAGCCATGGAAGATAGCCTCCAGGGGAGATTGTGGGTGCCATTATGGTGGGGGAGGGGATGTGCGTCAATGTTGCCCAGGACAGTCTCAATTTGGGGAACTCTTTAACCACAGAGGCGCCGAGGACGCAGAGGAGCGCAGAGAATCTCTGTGAACATGCTGTTCCCTGTGTCTCTGCGGTCAATGGGACCCCTGGAATGCGATTGCCCTGCCAGGCGGTTTGCCCGTCCTTCTCTCCTCCAATATACTGGGCGGCGCCAGGCCGTACATGCCTCGCGGGCATTCCACCCTCCGGAGCAGGCGCTCTTGCAACCAGCGGAATCAAGCTTTTCCCCCGACCGTTCACACCTGGCCCTGGGAGGCAGGACCATACTGCCCGGGCTGTCGGCGGGGCACGTGGTGTATCACTGGATAGTGCAGAGCTTTGTGGTGCTGCTGCCGGAGATACAGGCGGCCTTCAGCCTGTCTGCCGTTGGTGTGGGAGGACTGGTTACGGCAAGGGAACTTGCCGCCGGAATTGTCGCACTCCCCGGGGGTGTGGCCACGGACATGGCGCGGCGGCATTGGGGCCGGCTGCTGGTGGCCTGCCTGCTGGCCTCGGGCCTGGGCGCCGTTGTCATGGGGGTTTCGCCGGTTTATTTGCTGCTGCTGGCGGGCATTGGCGTTCTGGCCGCGGCCCACTCCATCTGGCACCTGGCCGCCTCCGGTTCCCTCTCCTACCACTATGCGCGGCGACGGGGCACGGCCCTGTCGCTGCACGGTGTTGGCGGGAGCATCGGCGATGTGGCCGGGCCCCTGGCCACCGGGGCACTGCTGCTCTTTCTTACGTGGCGTGAGATTATCAACATCTACGCAGCCTTCCCCCTTGTCCTGGGCCTGCTGGCCATCTGGGCCTTTCGCAATATCGGGCATACCTCCGAGCCGGCCGCATCGACCGAGGTGTCGGAGAGGGTCCGGGCCACCGGTGGTTTGTTGAGGAGTCCCGTCCTGTGGGGCCTGACCGCGGTACGGGGATTCAGGGCCATGGCCTTGGTGGCCCTGGTCACGATCCTCCCCCTATACCTGAGCAATGACCTGGGTATGAACGAGTGGAGCCGGGGCTTTCACATCGGGCTGTTGATCGCCGTGGGGCTGGTGGCCAAGACGGGGGCCGGTTACCTTTCAGACCGGTGGGGCCGCAAGCAGGTACTGGTCCCGGGCCTGGCCTGGTCATGCATAGTTGCCCTGGGCCTGACGGCATTTGACGCGGGAATAATGCTGACTGTCACCATCGCCCTGTTGGGGCTTTTCCTTTATCCCGACCAGCCTATTCTCACCGCTACAATCTACGACACTTTGGGCCGGGAAGTGGCCACCAGCGGCCTGGGCGTGGTGGCCTTCGCCAGCTTCCTTATGGCTGCCGCGTCGCCGGTAATCGCGGGGGCGCTGTACGAGACTATGGGGTTTGCCGCGGCCGTCTGGTACATCGGCGCGCTGTTTGCCCTGGCCGCAGCAGCCTTCGCCATCCTGCCGTTGCCCCGGGCCGAGGCTCAAAGCTGAATTGGCGGATATCTCCATTGGGGTGAGAGAAGGATGAACCCCGGATCGTCCGCGGCCGCAGGTTGTTTTGCCGCCCAAGGCTTCCCCTCAGCCTGAAGAAAGCTCAGCACCGAAGAAGTGCAACAGGCTGTTCACCGGGCCCCCGGCCATCTGCCCCAGGCCACACAGGGAGGCGGCCCCTACTATTTCAGCCAGGTACCGCAGTTCCTCCAGGTCGCTGGCTGAACCGCCGCTTTCCGCTAGCCGGTCCAGGGCCGCAACCATGCGGGGCGTGCCCTCGCGGCAGGGGGTACACTTGCCGCAGGACTCGGCGGCGTTGTAGGCGGCCAGCCGGCGGGCCACGTCAAGGGGGGACACGGTTGAGTCCATCACCATGATTCCGCCAGCGCCCATCACCACTCCAGAGGGATGGAGCACGCCAGGTCTCAATTCCAGGTCCAGTTCCGAGGGCGGCAGCACCCCGCTGGAGGGACCGCCCACGGCAACTACGCCGATTTCCCGGCCCTCGGGAGGGCCGCCGCCAATGCCATGGATAACCTGCCCCAATGTGGTCCCCATGGGGACCTCGGCCAGGCCGGGGCGCCGGACCGATCCGCTGAGGCAGACAAGCTTGGTGCCCGGGGCCGATTCCAGGCCAACCTGGCCGTAGCGGGCGGGGCCGCGCTGCAGGATATAGGGTACGTTGGACAGGGTTTCCACGTTGTTGATCACCGTGGGCTGGCGGAAGAGACCCGATTCCACCGGGAAAGGCGGCCGCAGCCGGGGTTCACGGCGACGGCCTTCTATGGTGTTGAGCAGGGTGGTCTCCTCCCCGCAGACGTAACCGCCCGCGCCCCTCCTGACTTCCACGTCGCAGGAAAAGCCGGAGTCCAGGATGTTGTCGCCCAGCAGGCCGCAGTCCCTGGCCTGATCCAGGGCCGCTTCCATTCTTTGTGCGGAAAGGTGGGCCTCGGCGTTGATGTAGATGCAGCAGCGGGAAGCGCCGGTGGCATAGGCAGCGATGAGCGCGCCCTCCAGCAGGCGGTGGGGCAGACCCTCCATAATATGGCGGTCCTTGAACAGGCCCGGCTCACCCTCCTCGGCGTTGACCACCAGGGCCCGCGGGCCGGGGAAGGAACGTGCTCCCTGCCACTTGCGGGCGGGAGGAAAGTAGGCGCCGCCCCGTCCCTGCAGGCCGGATTCCAGCACCCGGTCTATGACGTCCTCCGGAGAGCTGGACAGAGCGTCGGCCAGGCTGGCGTAACCGCCCACGGCGACATAGTCGTCCACATCGGCAGGGTCAAGCTGGCCGCACCAGGACATTACCTGCAGGTGCTGGGGCGTAAAGAAGTCCTCCAGCGCCGGGGTTGGCCGCAGGACCTCGCCGTCGCCCAGGGCCGCGACTATAGCCGGGACATCGCTGACGTTTACATTGCTGTAGTGGCGGGTGCGGCCGTCGGGTTCGTTGACCACGACCTGGGGCGCGGCAAAGCAGGCGCCGTCGCAGCCGGTGGTCACCAGGTAAGCGCTGTCATGAGATTCCAGCGCATCGGCGAGGGCTTGGGCCACCGCTTCGGCGTCCAGGGCCTGGCTGCACTGCCCCACCTGCACCATGACCCGTGTTCCGCCGGACGTGGGGCCAAGGCTCCGCTGGCGGGCCCTGCTTCTGAGTTCAGTGAAGGTCATGCCGGTATCACTCCTCCAGCAGGGCGGCGACCTGGTCGGCGCGGGCGCGGCCAAGCCACGCTCCGTCCACTTCAGCCAGGGGAGCCAGGGGGCAGCGGTAAGCGCAGGGAGTTTCTTCCAGGGCTACCCGGCCGTCCTCGGTTGCCTCACCTGCCGCCACCCCCAGGGCCTGGGCGAGTTCCGCCAGCAATTCCCGCCCGCCGCCATGCCAGCAGCTAAGGCCGGAGCAGATGCGGACCAAGCGCTGGGCGGGAGCCTGGATGCGGAGTTCGGTGTAGCTGGTGGCGGCGCCGTAGACGACGCTGGCGGGGGTGCGCAGGTGCCAGGCCACCACCTGCAACGCCCATTCGGGCAGGTGCCCCAGCTCCTCCTGGAGGAAGTGCAAAGCCGGCAGCAGGTATGTACGGTGCGGGGGAAATTTACGGCGGAGCAGGGGCCTGAGTTCTTCCCGTTCCATCAACGTTCCAGGATACCAGGGATAGGACGAGTGCTATTCATCCGGCTCTGGAGGAGGGATTCGAAAGATGATATTTCCGTCTTCGTCGTGGGAATGGGACATAATGGCCTGGTGAAGGTTCCTGATTTGATCTCGGGTCCTGGCGCCATCGGACCGAATCAGTTCTTCATTGTGCCGAATCATCTCTTCATGTCTGCGAAACCGCTCTTCCGCAAGGTTTTCACTCTGTCCGATGCGGTCGTGGACGCCCTGAATCTCAACGTGGATACCCTGGAACCCGGCCTTCATTTCCTGGGGAAACCGGTTGGTGGCCTCAGTAAGCTTGCCGATGCGATAAATGGCGGTTGCGGCAAGCCCAATGGCAGCAATAATGACGGCTACCAGGGCTGCGGCAGCTGTAATCTGGACCGGATCCATCGGAAGTATTCTCCCCGCATTTGTGCTTTCCCGGAAATTCTACAGCAAAGGGACATAACTTGGCATTACCTAGTAGTGCGAGGCATAGCGCCTAGAGTCTGATGGCATCCTGGCCCACGGGAGTCGTTAAATCCAACAATCCCATCTCAGCCAGTTTGTCCTCAGTAATCATCCCGTCAGCCGTCCAGCCGCGGGCCTGGTAGTAACCGGCAATCATGTAGTCCAGTTCTTCCTTCGTGAGGCCCACGCCGGCGGCCACACCGTCAGGCAGCGGTTCTTCCAGGGCCCTTGGGGGCAGGGTATCGTCGGCGCGGGTCCAGCCCTCGCGGATGTTGAAGAGCTTTTTGAGGTTGGAGATGCGCTCGCCGCACCGCCGCAGTTCATGGGCCGTCATTTCCCAGCCCGTGACCATGGAATAGACCTGGGCGGACTCTTCGTAGAAGTCGTGGAAGGCCTTGCGCAGGAACTTGCACCAGATCAGGGAGTCCAGCACCGCCTCGAAGTCCTCACTTTCGGCGGCAATGCGTCCCCGGGCCTCGTCCACCGAGAGGCGATCTACCCGGTCGGAGAAGTCGGCCTCGTAGGCGGAGGAACGGTTGTGGCAGGCTCCCCGGGGAGTTATCGCCAGGCCCAGGGCCATGGTCTTCAGGCTGCGGGGTTCGTAGCCGGGCATTTCCAGGCCCTTGACCTGCATGGCCCAGGCCTCGGAACCACTGCCCACGACCGCGGCGGCGGCGCGGCTGCCCTCGGCCAGCAGGTTGCCGATGCCCCGGCGGTGTCCCATGTCTTCCAGGGTCCGCAGCAGGGCGTCGCCGTTGCCAAAGCACAGATCAAGACCACCAGTGTCTTCTGTCGTCAGCAGACCCCGCTCAAAGCACTCCATTGCCCAGGCCACGGTGGCGCCGGCGCTGATGGTATCCATTCCCAGGTCGTCGCAGATGGCGGCGGCGCGAATGACTACATCCGGGTCGGCAACGCCGCACAGGGGACCCAGGGCAAACAGGCTTTCGTATTCCATGCGCACGCCGCCCCTGCCCTTCCTGTCGCCCCTGTCCCGGGATACCAGGATTCGCTCGCAGCCGATGGTGCAGTTGGCGCAGCCGGTGTTGCGCTGCAGGTGATTGCGGTGCAGTTCTTCGCCGCTGACCTGTTCAGCCCCCTCGAAGGTGGACTCGCGGAAGTTGCGGGTGGGCAGGGTTCCCAGGCGGTTGAAAACGGCCACGTTGGCGATGGTGCCCAGGTTGCGGTACTTTTCGGTGGCGGCGCCCAGGCTGCGGCGGCTCAGGTCCTTGCCGTAGCTGCGGACGGCTTCGGGTTGGGCTACTTCCACCGGCAGGTGGCCCCGCAGCGCCACGGCCAGCAGGTTCTTGTACCCCATCACCGCGCCCAGCCCGCAGCGGCCCGCCTGCCTGCCCCCATCGTTGCTGATGGAGGCGAACTTTACCTGCGCCTCTCCCGCCGGACCGATGCATGCCACGCGGTAACGGGGGTCGCCCAGCCGCTCCTTGATCGCCTCTTCCCGGGCGGCGGCGCCCAGGCCGGCCAGATCGGCGGCGTCTTCGAACTTGACGCTTATATGGTCGGGTTCCAGGGCGTCGCCTTCAATACGCAGCAGGGTGGGCTCACCGGCGCGCCCAACGATGATGAGGGCGTCGCCGCAGCACTTCTTCAGCTCGGTGGCCAGGTGGCTGGAGGAGAGGGAATCGGCGATGAAGCCCGTCAGGGGCGACTTGGTGAGGACGGCAAACTTGCTGGAGGTGGTCAGGCGGGTGCCCACCAGGGGACTGCCCACGAAAAGGAGGGGGTTGTCCGGCCCCAGGGGGTCGGCCCCGGGGGGACAGTAGCGGTAAAGCAGGTAAGTCCCCAGCCCGATGCCGCCGATAAAGTTGCGCAGGGCGTCGCTGCCAATCGCATCCCAGCGGTGGGTGCGGGTGGACAGGTCAACGATAAGGGATTTGCCGTGATAACCGTACATTTTCAATTACGAATTGAGAATTAAGAATTGAGCTTGGTTGTGATGTTGGCTTGCCTTGCCCGAAGGGATGTGGTCCGGTCGATTTTGAGATAGCGGCCTTCGCGGGAAGCAACTGTCTTAAGATTATCCTAATAGATTCTTCATATATTCTTCCGGTTCAGCCCCCGGCCTGGCTGGAAATCAGGAGCAGGGAGTCGCCGTTGGCCAGGGTGAAGTCGGCCTCGCCCAGGAAGGCCAGACCGTTCAGGTTGAAGACGTAGCCGTCTTCCAGGTCGGTCAGGTCTTCTTTCAAACCGTGGCCCAGCAGGGCGGGGCATTGTTTGGCCAGGGCGGCTACCAGTTTTCCCCGGTTGGCCGGATAAGGCACCGCCAGTTCCACCGCCGCTGTTCCGCTGTGGATGCGGGGGGTGCCGAACAGTTCCACCTTGACCCTGACCGTTGCCGCCGTCCCGTTCATTGCGCTGCCGCCGCCAGGGTGTGGGCGCGGGCCAGGTCTTCCGGCGAGTTGACGTTGAAGAAGCTGAGCAGTTCGGGGTCGAACTGACGGACTTCCCCTTCTTCCAGGTACCGGACCCTGACTTCTTCAAAGAAGCCGGAAATCTTCAGGTCATTGGCCTGTAGCCTGGCTTCAATGTGGGGCAGGCAGACCTTGGAATACAGGGCGTGGGTGGGTTCGGGAAAGGCCCCGGGCATTGGAACCACGGCGTCGCAATCGCCGCGCTGGGCCAGCATATATTGCAGCAGGGGAAAGTTCAGGAAGGGCATATCGCAGGCCACCACCAGGCCCCAATGGCTGGTAGCGGCGGACAGGCCGGAAAATATGCCGCCCAGGGAGCCGCCGTCGGGGTAGATATCCACGGCCACGCGGTGGTCGGCGTCCAGGGGAAGGGCCTGACCGCGGGCGGCGTCGGCCACCACCACGACGATCTCATCGGTCAGCGGGGCCACCCGTTCCATCACCCGCCGGACCAGGGGCTGCCCGCCGAAGGGTTCCACCGCCTTGTCCCGACCCAATCGGCGGCTGCGGCCACCGGCCAGGATGATGCCGGAAACGGGGCTGCCCGTTATGTCTCTGGCGACGTCTTCCACAATCGTACCTGAAATGGCCTGGCGCTTTCGGTGGGATACCTGGCTTGAGTATAGCATAGGGCGCATCCATTGCCATTGCGACGGCGAAAAGGGGCTGGGCGACTGCATTTCAGTTTCCGGGCCCGGTTACGTTGTGTGTTTGCGAGGGTGGCTTTAACACAGAGGCGCAGAGAACGGGGAGTTTCGCGGAGACGTAACCAGGATTTGTCCGGCTTTACTGACAGCCCGCCGCTTGACGGGCTGGATTGCAGCTGACTAGCGTTAATTGTGTCGGGACCGACCCGGGTTCGGGTCGGTTTTCGCTTTTGGTCAAACCGCTGGTTAAGGGAGGTATCCATTTGCTCTGTCGTCGCTGTAAGTCCGACCGGCTCATCCGGTTGCAAGTCATCAACCCTTCGGACAACCCCGTCTTCCGGTGCGGGGAGTGCAGTTTCCTGTTCAGCCCCGGGCGCCCACCCGCCGCGCCGCAGGAGGCCCGCCGGTCTCCAACGCCGGGCATTGCCCACCGGCAGTCTGCGCCCGTCAGCCGGGGAGGGTAATTGGAAACAGGCGCAAGAATATCAAACACGTTGCTGTGGGAGGCGGTGCGCGAGAGCGCTGGCAACGGCTGTCTGGCCATAGTCAAGGCCGACCGGCCCGGCCCGTCGCCGGTGGAATTCGCGGAACAGGTGCTGGAGGTGGAGCTTTGGGACAAGCAGCGGGAACTGCTGTCGGCGCTGCCAGCCCACCACCGGGTTGCGGTCAAGTCGGGCAACGGGCTGGGCAAAGGTTTCAGCGCGGCGGTGGCCGTGCTGTGGTTCCTGTACACCCACAACCCGGCCATTGTGCTGAGCACCGCGCCCACCTTCCGCCAGGTGCGGTACATCCTCTGGCGGCAGATTCACAGCCTGTACCGGCGCGCCCCGGAAACCCTGGGCGGCACGCTGCTGGACACCCGCTGGGAACTGGACGACGAACGCTACGCCCTGGGCCTGTCGGCGGACGGCCCCGACCAGTTCCAGGGGTTCCACAGCCCCAATATGCTCATAGTAGTGGACGAGGCCGAGGGAGTGAGCGACAACATTTACGAGGCCATCGAGGCAGTAATGACGTCGGCCGACCCCCGGCTGCTGCTCATCGGCAACCCCACCACCACGTCGGGTATGTTCCGCCGCGCCTTCTACGAGGAGCGGCAAATTTACCACTGCATCACGATTTCCGCGCTGGAAAGTCCAAACTTCAAGGGCGACGGGGTGGTTGTCCCCGGCCTGGTTACTCCCCGCTGGGTGGAGGAGCGCAAGCAGATCTGGGGCGAGGACAATCCCCTGTACCGGGCCCGGGTGCTGGGCGAGTTCCCCGACCAGACGGAGGATGCGCTGATCCGCCTGTCCCACGTGGAGGCTGCCGTCGAGCGGTGGCGCGGAATGCAGCTGGAGCAGGCGAATGGTGCCGCCACGTCGCCACCGGCCCTTTGGGAACCGGAGGGTGAGGTAGTCCTGGCGGTGGACGTAGCCCGCTACGGGTCCGACCACAGCGTCATCCTGCGGCGGCGGGGGCGGCGGGTGGACGAGATTCGCACCTTCAACGGCCTGGACACGATGCAGCTTGCCGGCTGGGTGGCCGCCGCCATCCGCGAGTTCCAGCCCCTGCGCACCTGCATCGACGAGGTGGGGGTGGGCGCGGGCGTGGTGGACCGGCTGCGGGAGCAGGGCTACGGCGTGCGGGGAGTCAACGTGGCCCAGGCCGCCCGCCAGAAGGAGGTGTTCGCCAACCTGCGGGCCGAGGGCTACTGGCGGCTGCGGGAACTGTTCGCCGCCGGTGATATCGCCATTCCGCCGGACCAGCAGCTGGTGGGCGAACTGGTGAGCCTGCGCTACCACCACGACAGTCGGGGAAGGATGCTGCTGGAAGGTAAAGAGGATATGCGGAAGCGGGGTGTGCCGTCGCCGGACCGGGCCGACGCCCTGATGCTGGCTTTCCTGGAGCCATCCAGCCGTCCCCGCGTGTGGATCTGAATAAACAGGGATGGACAGGATGGACAGGATTTGGATTGGACATTGAAAATCCTGTGCATCCTGTCCATCCATGTCTGAATAATTCAAGGAGGCTAAGGAAAATGAAAATCGGGGAAAGCAAGTTGGCCCGCCTGCTGGGGCTGGGCAGCCTGCTACAAATCCGGGACGCGGGGAACAGTCGCATCGTCCGGCGGGGCAACCGGGCCGCCGCCGCAGACCTGGACCCGCTGGGCGAGACCGTGGGCATGGGTAATAGCTGGGCCAACCCGGAATACGGGGCCTACTACGCCACGTCGGTGCCCGTTTACGCCGCCATCAAGCTGCGGGCCGACGCGGTGAGCCGTCCCGTGGCGCGCCTGTACAGCGGCGGGCCCGAGGGTTCCAGGCTGCCGGTGGCGTCCACCCATCCCGTCCACCAACTGCTGGAGCGGGTGAATCCCTAGCACACCAGGGGCGACCTCTGGCAGGCCACGGAGATTTACCTGAACCTGTGGGGCCAGGCCTTCTGGGCTTTGGAGCGGGACCAGGAGGGGCGACGGGAAATCTGGCCCCTGCGCCCCGACCGCGTAACGGTGCTGCCCGACCGCCGCAACTACGTGCGTGGGTTCGTGTACCGGGGCCGGGGCGGCCAGCCCGTGGCCTACACTCCTGACGAAATGGTGTGGCTGCGCTATTTCAATCCCCTGGAGGAGTATGCCGGACTGTCGCCCCTGGCCCCGGCCCGTATGTCGGTGGAAATGGGAGGCGACGGCCTGCGGTTCAACCGCAATTTTCTCCGCAACTCCGCCCAGCCCGATTTCGTCCTGCTGACCGACGCCCAGCTTACGGACTCGGAGGTGGAGGACTTCTACAGCCGCTGGGAGGCCCGCTACCGCGGGCCGCAGAACGCCCGCCGTCCCGCCATCGCCAACTTCATCCGCGACATCCGCACCCTGGGGTTGAGCCACCGGGATATGGACTTCATCCGGGGCCTGCGCTGGAGCCTGGAGGAGGTGAGCCGCGCCTACGGCGTCCCCAAGCCCCTGCTGGCGGACCTGGAGCGGGCCACCTTCGCCAACATCAACGCCGCCGAGCGCATCTTCTGGCGCAACACCATCGTGCCGGAACTGCGCTTCCTGGAAGAGCACCTCAACCGGATGCTGCTGCCCAAGCTGGGCTACCCCGACCTGTCGCTGGAGTTCGACCTGGGCTCCATCGAGGCGATGCAGGAGGACGAGAACAGCCGCGTGGCCCGCCAGATGCAGCTGCTGGACAGGGGAGTGTTAACCATTAACGAGGTGCGGCGGGAGCACAGCCTGCCCGAGGTCCCCTGGGGCAACGAACCGGCGCGGCGTTGAGGCCCTTCTGCTGGCGGCATAACCGCTGCCGTTCATCTTGTCCGGTCGCATTGGCCCGAACCCGTCCCGCGGGATCGGGCTTTTTCTTTGCAATTGACCTCTCAGAGCTTCAGGACGAACTTAATGTGAGTTTTTCCTCACATATATTCTATCCTCCATTATTCTATCTTCTGTCCAAACATACGAGTTCTTTCATAATGCTGCTTTATATATTGACTAGTACATATTGGCCTGAAATAATCAATGGCAGGAGGTGTTACAGGAAGGCCGGGAGTCCAGAGTCACGGCGCCTCGCCAACTGGACCCGAGAGTGGAACGGCCCTAGCCTGGATGGACCAACAGGACACCGCAACAGTCGCCCCGCCCCTCAAGGCTGACGGAGGAAAGTTGGCAGTGCCATTTCAAACAACCGGAACAGCTTTACGGATTTCGCAAAGAGCATGCGGTGTTTTACAGTTTTTGCAACTTCAATATCTGACATAATGAAGATTATATGAAGACCTTAGCCTGGATTAATGCTTTGCAATACAAGGCGTTGCCAAATAACAAATTATGAGTAATATAGGGGGGCACCTGACCGTCCGACTCCATCCTGCACCAAAAACCGCAACAAATCAGCAAGAAAATGGTGTAAATCAACCGTGATGGCCGGAGGAAAGTAAGAATATCTGAATTGCCCGGGTGTTCGGGAATTCCTGCGGAGAGATATGGACATCGCGCGAGCTGGAAGACTCCATGCTCCTGGCGATTCCAGGGTGGGCGGCAGGCGGAATGACTCGACAAGGGTGACTGTTTTGCGTGATTTTGAGAGTTATCTGGCGGCGCTGAAGGAGCGCCTGGGTATTGCTCCCGCGGAAGCACAGGAGGTAATCAACGAACTGGAATGCCACCTGCTCGACAAGGCCTCGGAGCTTGAGTCCCAGGGTATGCGTCAAGAGGAGGCCCGCGCTCTGGCGGTGGAACACATGGGCGACCCGGAAGACCTGTCCAGGCGCATGCGGCTGGTCTACGGGTACGCGGGCTGGAAGGATATTCTGCTGGCCGTCGCCCCGCACCTGATGATGGCCAGCATATTCCTGACAAACATGTGCTGCAATTACTTTGTAATCGCCCTGTTTTTGGGGGCGATTATCTGCGTAAGCTGGATGAACTGGCGCCGGGGCAACCCCAGCAAGTGGTCATATTCCTGGCTCGGCTATGCCATGGCCGCTCCGGCGGTGTCCCTGCTCATAACCGCCCACGCGGTGGGATACGGGGCCTGGTCCCTGGTGGACCAGCGAGACCTATTGATATTTGACCCCAAGGTGATCCTTCTTATTGGCTGCGCCCCCTTCGCCATGTACTACGTTTTGAAGGTGGCCCACGAAATGGTAAAGAAGGACTGGCTGTGGGTGTCATTTGCCACCCTTCCTCTCCCCGTCTTCGGTTCATGGGCGCTTTTCGTCCACTCCTATGAAATTTACCGGGGCGTACATATCGAGATGCTTGGCCCGAGGGACTATTCTCACATGGCCATATTTGTCGTCCTGGCCTTCATGACGGGCCTGTACTTGAAGCTCGGCAGAAGGATTTACAAGGTAACGCTGCTGGCCTCAGGCGCCGCGTCGCTGGGAATTATGGTTTCCATCAATTTACCGGCGGGCTTCCAGTTGCCAAACGTGGTAATGATATTCCTGGCCTATGCGGCCCTGTTCACCTTTCCCGTATTGTGGAAGGCGCTAATAGACCGCCAGCAGCTGGTCCAAAGACCCGTGGTCTAGCTGTTGATGTTCTACGATTAAGTCACCAGCTAACTGGTCAGCGAAAATGTCACCCTTATGAAGGAAGTGACATTGAAACAGCGAGAACAGGCAAGAATTCAGGTACTCAACACCGTGCTGGAACACCACCTTTCAATCGCTCAGGCAGCGGAGGTAATGGGAGTAAGTGAGCGTCACACCAAGCGCCTGCTGGCGGCCTACCGCAAAGAAGGTCCCGCCGCCTTGGCTCACGGCAACCGGGGACGGAGGCCCCACAATGCCGTCCCCGAAGCAGC